>JAHCLG010000011.1 GCA_026125385.1 Legionellales bacterium | reverse complement strand
TATGGCGAAGTTGCCAATGCAATGGTCGCCACCTTAAAAGATATTTCTGTGATGGAAATATTTATTTTCGGATTATTAATTGCGGCAGTATTTATTATTGGTTTATATCCGCAACCGTTTTTAAATGTATTTCATTCATCTGTCGGTGAATTATTACGTTTAAGTTTAGTGAACAAAACAGCAATGATTGCTCCATAACATCATGCCAATGAGAAGGTTAACACAATGACATGGTTTAATTTATTTCCCGCGATCCCAGAAATTATTTTATTACTGATGAGCTGCCTAGCTATTTTGGTAACGCTTTATTCTCCAGCAAAATTGAGTGGATTTTTAACCTATTACGTTGCTCAATTTGCCATCATTTTTAGTTTTATTAGCGTGTTATTTTTGTATCACTATATTCCTTTATACACCTTTAGCGATACTTATATATTCGACAACACCGCGTTTATTTTAAAGATTTTTATTTTAGCCATCACGTTTTTTGTTTTTTTAATTTCGCGTTATTACATTCAAGAACGTGATATCCCCATGGGTGAATATTATATTCTGGGGTTATTTTGTTTAATCGGCATGATGGTATTAGTTTCTGCTCATAATTTTATTACCATTTATTTAGGTCTGGAAATTTTATCCCTGCCGTTATACGCCATGATTGCCATGCGTCGTGATGATCCCAAATGCAGTGAAGCCGCCATGAAATATTTCGTTATGGGGGCATTAGCCTCGGGGTTATTATTATACGGCATGTCCATGCTATATGGTGCTACCAATAGTTTAGACATTGGTGTTGTGTCTAACACCTTAGGCAAAGTCGTTATCAACGAAATGTTTATTGTGGTCTTTGGCTTAGTATTTATGGTAGCAGGTATCGTTTTTAAATTTGGTGCAGTACCTTTTCACATGTGGGTACCCGATGCCTATGAAGGCGCGCCGACCAGTGTTACCTTATTAATGGGAAGCGCGCCTAAAATTGCCGCGTTTGCATTAGCGATTCGATTATTGTCGGGTGCCTTAGGAGGATTACACGTCGAATGGCAAGAATTTTTAACCATTGCCGCGGTATTATCGATGGCGCTTGGTAATTTTGTCGCGATCGTCCAAACCAATATTAAACGCATGTTGGCATATTCCTCAATTGCTCATATGGGATATTTATTTTTAGGTTTAATTGCCGCCAGCGATTCGGGATATGCTGCCACTTTGTTTTATGTGATAAGTTACGGTATCATGTCGACCGGCGCATTTGGGATGATCATTATTTTAAGTCGTCGTGGTTTTGAAGTGGAAAGTATTGAAGATTTTCGCGGTTTGAATCATCGCAGTCCGTGGCTAGCCTTCATGATGCTTTTACTCATGTTCTCGATGGCAGGCGTGCCACCGAGTGTGGGCTTTTTTGCGAAAATGGGTGTGCTGCAAGCATTGATCAAACAAGGAATCGTGTGGTTACCCGCTTTGGCGTTACTGTTTGCAGTGATTGGTGCGTATTATTATTTGCGTGTGGTTAAAGTCATGTATTTTGATGATGCCACCGATAATACCCCGATCAAAGTCACCACCGACGTGCAAGTGATCATCAGTATCACAGGACTCGCTGTGCTACTGTTAGGCTTATTCCCAGGTGCATTATTTACCCTGTGCCATATGGCATTATAAAAAATTAGTATTCAACAATGAAAATAACTTGCAAACGACGTTTCCATTGGTCGATGGGACACCGCTTATTAGATCACGAAGGTGAATGTAAACATTTACACGGACATAATTATGTCGCCATTGTTTATGCCGAAGCAGAGGAATTAGATCATTTAGGTCGTGTGATTGATTTTGGCATTTTAAAAAAACGAATTGGCGATTGGATTGCAACTCATTGGGATCACGCGTTCACACGTTCAAAGCACGATCATCTTATGGCAGAAATTTTAAAAATAGCCAATAGCAAAGAACACGTCATGCCTTATAACCCGACAGCAGAAAATTTAGCCCGCTATCTTTTAACCGACGTCTGTCCGCTAGTATTAGTTGATACAACAGTTACCGTCACCAAAGTAGTGATTTGGGAAACGGAAAATTGTTCGGCTGAATGTGAATTAAATTAAGAAGCATTTTTAATTCAACAATATAATTTAATTGTTGTGTAATTAATAATTCCAATAAAGGCTCGAGAGAATAGGAATGGTTCATAGATTAATTGAAGATATTAATGGGATTTGTTCTATCAAATGCTGGCAACGAGCATTGACACTTTGGTAATAGTGATCAAGATAGGATTTTTCTTTTTGCTTAGTCTTTACGATATTAATGGTGACCTCTAAGCATGAAAGTAATTTGATGACCCAAATAAACATCTAAAGAATAATCACTGCCAATCATCATGCTCACCATTATTATTTTCTAAGGGTGCAACGTATAATTTAATGCCTAACTGAGCACAAATTTTTAGTATGTTTTCTATGTGGCTATTTTTATTGCCATGCTCGATTTTCATGTAGGTCTGTTTGGCTAGCCCACACAAACTTGCAGCATCTTCGAGGCGTAGTTGACTCTGCGTTCTTCGGGCTTTAATGATTTGCCCTAATAATGCAGGGGTTAATACCTGATTCAGATCAGGTGTTGCTAAGGGTTTAATTTTCTTACCCATGAAAATCGTGCTCATATAATCCTATTATTTTAGGATTATATATTGGCTAGACTAGGTTCTTAATACGAAAGTGAAGTTACCGAGATCCGCAATGGAGTATCTTGAGCTTGATAATAAAATCTAAAATTCAGGCCAGGAAGTTCTCATAATAAATTTTTTTTAACGAGTTTTACCTAGGGTGGTAAATTGCTATTTGTTTACAAAAGTTGCGGTTTAGCTTAATTTTATGCTATAGATGCAATCTCATTTTAGCGCGCGAGACGATTTCATGGACTGGATAATAACTATAATAGCTCCCATGTTATTAATAACCTGTTTTGGTTTATTGATTTGGCTGCAACTTTCGGGTGTATCATTTGGCAAACGAGTCTTTATTGCCCTCATCAGTGGGATTGCGTTTGGCTGTCTGATTCAATGGTTGAGTTTAGTCGAATCTCATGCAAGCACCGAAATCATTGCAAGTATTTTGAATGTCGTAGGCAATGGTTATTTAGCGCTTTTGAAAATGCTAGTCATTCCCTTATTATTCACAGCGATAATCCATTCCTTGTTAAACATGGGCGAGCTCAAAGGTCAAGTTGTTACTTCAATTGCAGCACGTGGCGTGTGTTTATTATTACTGTTAACGGCATTAGCTTCCGGCATTGGTGCCGTGATTGCGCTGTTATTTCATGTCGGACAAGGCTTAACAATTGCGGGTGAAACGTTTATACCCACCCATCATTATAAAAATATTGCAGAAAGTATTTTAGGAATTTTACCCAGTAATCCAATAGAATCGATGTTAAAGGGTAATACTTTAGGCATTGCCATTTTAGCCACACTCATTGGTTTTGCAGGCTTATTACTTTATCGCCAAAAACCCGAAACCGTGGAACCGTTTAAACAATTTATTCATTCTCTGTTTGAAATCATTAAACAATTAACGCGTTTAATTATCGCACTCACCCCGTTGGGGAGTTTTGCTTTATTAGCCTTGGTGAGCCTGCATCAAGGGTGGCATTCCTTAATTACTATTCTCGATTATGTTGCGGCTATGTATGTGGCCATGCTCTTGGTGCTATTATTCCATTGCTTTTTATTAACCCTGCGTGGCATCTCGGTGATTGACTATATTAAAAAGGTCAGTTTAGTGTGGTTTGTCGCGTTAACCACCAGTTCTAGTTTTGGCACTTTGCCAGTCACCGAATCGGTGTTGAGTAAGCAATTTAAATTACGCGAAATTTCCGCAAGTTTTATTCCGAGCATTGGCTCCACCGTGGGGATGAACGCGTGCGCTGGAATATTTCCCGCCGTCCTCGTAGTGATGGCCATGACCATCTTACATCAACCCATCACGGTAGGGCTTATTCTCAAAGTGATGGTGATTAACATGATTGCTTCGCTGGGAATTTCTGGAATACCAGGCACAGGGATCATAGCCGCAAGCGTCACTCTTTCAGCCTTAGGCTTACCCTATGACGTGATTAGTTTAGTCATCGGCGTAGACGCATTGATTGATATGGGACGGACACTTATCAACGTTAATGGCACCATGGTTAGCGCTATCATTGTTGATGGTTCGGTGTAATGACCTGTAAGTTTTAAAATGCTAAATGCATGTAAAAAATTATTGTGAGATAAATTTTTTCTTACGCGAACTGCATGATATTGAGCGGCTATGACTTAACTACTGGATTTAAAATCTGATAGTAATCTTGCTCATCGTTAACTGAAGAATTTTTTTTATTAGGGCGATTATTGTTCACTAGAGAAAATTTTCGGTGAAAAAATAGTCATGCAATGAATAAGCCTGATTTTTATTAAAATAATCTTCTGATAACCTTGATTTGTCCTCCTGAACTGTGTAGAATCTGCCTCACTTATTGCGGGGTGGAGCAGTCTGGCAGCTCGTCGGGCTCATAACCCGAAGGTCGTAGGTTCAAATCCTGCCCCCGCTACCAGAGTTAACGGAAAAACCCCTTTTGGGGTTTTTTTAATTGTGTTGAACTGATTGAGTAAAATTTATGACTACTAAAATAAAATAACGTCTGCGGTTGTTCACCAACTTATAAGTTGGTTTGTATGCTGTGATGCGTAGTCGTAAAAAATAAATCAGTGCGAAAAAGTAGAAGTGGGCAATTGCCCACTTTGCGTTTATGTGGAGCGGAAATTTGAGCGGTATTGCAACCAACATAGCAGCGATGATCGAATCTACTGTCAGTGCAGAAGGTTTCGAATTATTAGGTTGCGAATATATGCCCCGTGGTCGCCAATCGCTACTGCGTTTGTATATTGATAAAGACACTGGGATAACCATTGATGATTGTGAAAAAGTCAGTCGTCGCGTCAGTGCTTTATTAGACGTGGAAGATCCTATTCATGGTGAATACCTCTTAGAGGTGTCTTCACCCGGAATTGAAAAACCGTTGTTTAAACTGGCGCATTATGCGAAACATCAAGGCCAGTCGGTTAAAATTCGTTTGCATGTGCCGTTGGCAGGTAATCGCCATGTCACTGGAAAAATTGTGCGAGTTAATGATAACGCCGTAACGTTAAACGTTAACGACGAAGAAATCCAGATACCTTTTGACAATATTTCAAAAGGTAAGTTAGTAGCATTGCTTGGATGAGGCCAATACGATGAATAAAGAGATATTATTAGTAGCAGAAGCCGTATCGAATGAAAAAGGTGTGGAAAAAGAAATTATTTTCCAGGCGCTCGAAGCGGCGATTGCGCAAGCCACTAAAAAACGTCATACCGATGATATTGCGGTGCGCGTTAAAATCGATCGTAAAACCGGTGATTACGAAACCTATCGTTATTGGACGGTGGTAGCCGATGACGATATTAATTTTAATAATCCCGCGCAACAAATGTTATTCGCGCGTGCGCAAGCCCTCAAACCCGATGTCAAAATCGGTGATTTGATCCAAGAGCCTATTGAAGCCGTTGCATCCGGTCGCATCGTTGCTCAAATTGCTAAACAAGTTATCGTGCAAAAAGTGCGAGAAGCAGAGCGTTCACAAATTATCGATGCGTATCGCGAAAAAGTGGGGCAATTAATTTCAGGTGTGGTGAAAAAAACCAATCGTGATTATGTCATTCTTGATTTGGGCAGTAATGCCGAAGCCTTGCTCGCTCGTGAAGAAATGTTACCTCGCGAGAGTTATCGCCCAGGCGATCGCGTTCGTGCTTATTTATTTGAAATACGCGAAGAAAATCGCGGTCCACAATTAGCCGTGTCTCGCACACGTCCTGAAATGTTAATCGAATTATTTCGCATTGAAGTTCCCGAAATTGCCGAAGAATTAATTGAAATAAAAAGTGCGGCGCGCGATCCCGGTTCTCGTGCTAAAATTGCCGTAAAAACCAACGATGGACGAATTGATCCTGTGGGCGCTTGTGTTGGTATGCGTGGCACACGTGTCCAAGCTGTCTCTGGCGAATTGGGCGGTGAGCGCATTGATATCGTATTATGGGATGATAACCCTGCGCAGTTAGTCATTAACGCCATGGCACCCGCAGAGATTGCTTCAATCGTTATCGATGAAGATGCGCATAGCATTGATCTGGCGGTAGAGCGTGAACAATTATCACAAGCCATTGGACGCAACGGGCAAAACGTCCGCCTTGCCAGTGAATTAACCGGTTGGAAATTGAATGTCATGACCACCGAAGAAGCTGTCGAAAAAAATGAAGCGGAAGCAGGTAATATCCAAAAATTATTCGTGGAAGCCTTAGAAGTCGACGAAGAAGTGGCACAAGTATTAATGGCAGAAGGGTTTACGTCGTTAGAAGAAATTGCCTATGTGCCGGTTAATGAATTACTTGAGATCGAAGGTTTCGATGAAGAAATCGTTGAAGAATTGCGTCATCGCGCTAAAGAAGCGTTATTAAGCGAAGCGTTATCCAGCGATGAAAAGTCACCGGCAGGAGAACCCGCCGAAGATTTATTAACCATGGAAGGCATCACCGAACCCTTAGCCCAGGCATTAGCGGCTCAAGGTATTTGCACCATGGAAGATTTAGCCGAACAATCTATCGATGATATTGTTGGCATAGAAGGTTTAACTGAGGAAGCGGCTGCGCAACTCATTATGAAAGCGCGCGAACCCTGGTTTGATGAAGTTAAAGATTAATATACACAATAAAACGCTTTACTCGGCGTATTTTGAGGATGGAGGATGCTAGGTATGTCAGAAGTGACAATTAAACAACTTGCTGACGTCGTTGGAATTCCAGTCGAACGATTACTGTCGCAATTTAAAGCGGCCGGACTTGGCATTAACGACTCCGCTCAAACCGTCAGTGAAACGGATAAACGGCAGTTTCTGTCGTTTTTAAAATCGCAACAACCTGTCGAAGAGGTTGCGGAAAATCTCGAAAAAGCCTCGACGACTAAAAGCGCGGCTACACCTAAAAAAATCACGTTACGCCGCAAAGAAGTTAGCGAATTAAAATTGGCGACTTCACAAGGCAAGAAAAAAACCATCAGCGTCGAAGTGCGAAAAAAACGCACCTATGTTAAACGCAGTGATGTGGAAAATGCTGAAGTAGAAGAACATCAAGCATTACCTGAACAAGTGATTACGGCATTAGAAAATGCCTTGCTCATGGATTCATCGCACATAAATGTTGATCCTCATGGCGAAACCGCTAATAGTGTTTCGTCAGTAGAAACATCATCAGCCGAGGAAATTCTTGAGCCTGCTGTGGTCAGTGAAGCGCCGCAAGAAAAACCCGTCGAAGATGAAAAACAAAAAGTAGCAGAACAACAAGCGAACTTGAATAAAGGCGATAAAAAACCTGCAGGAAAACGCGATAAAAAACGTGAGCGTCATAAAGATCGTTTTGACGATGAAGATGACGGAGACCTTAATGTCTTAACCCGCCAACGCCACAAAAAATCAGCGCGTAAAAAACAAGCGCCTATCAATCAACACGTTTTTGAAAAACCCACAGCGCCTATTGTTCGTGAGGTATTAATTCCAGAAACGATCACGGTCGCCGATTTAGCGCAAAAAATGTCGGTTAAAGCGGCAGAAGTCATTAAAGTCATGATGACCTTAGGTGCAATGGCAACGATTAACCAAGTTATTGACCAAGATACCGCGGTGATTGTGGTTGAAGAAATGGGACATAAACCCAAGTTACTCAAAGAAAATGCATTAGAAGAAGCCTTAACCTTAGAACATTCTGCCCATGGTGATGGAGAAACTCGTGCTCCGGTTGTTACTATCATGGGGCATGTTGACCATGGTAAAACTTCGTTACTCGATTATATTCGTCGCACCAAAATTGCGGCTGGCGAAGCGGGCGGGATCACACAACACATTGGTGCTTATCACGTGAAAACCGATAAAGGAGAAATTACTTTTCTCGATACCCCAGGCCACGCTGCGTTTACGGCAATGCGTGCTCGCGGGGCGAAATGCACGGATATCGTAATTTTAGTAGTAGCAGCCGATGATGGCGTTAAACCCCAAACGATAGAAGCTATCCAACATGCGCGCGCCGCTGGGGTTCCAATTATTGTCGCGGTCAATAAAATAGATAAACACGAAGCCGATCCCGAACGCGTTAAAACGGAATTAACCCAATACCAAGTCATCCCCGAAGAGTGGGGTGGTGATGTTATGTTTGTGCCGATTTCGGCAAAAACAGGGCAAGGTGTAGATGCCTTACTCGACTCTGTGTTAGTGCAGTCTGAAGTGTTGGAATTAAAAGCGCCGCAGGATTGTCCGGCAAAAGGTGTGGTCATTGAATCGCGTATTGATAAAGGACGTGGAACCGTAGCAACCGTCCTAGTGCAAGCGGGAACCTTGCATAAAGGCGATATTTTACTGGCTGGTTTATTTTACGGTCGTGTGCGTGCCATGTTAAACGAATTAGGTAAGCCTGTTGAAGAAGCCGGTCCGTCCATTCCCGTTGAAATTTTAGGGTTAGCGGGTGCGCCGAACGCAGGCGATGAAGCGCTGGTCGTTGCTGATGAACGCAAGGCTCGTGAAGTGGCCTTATTCCGCCAAGGTAAATTCCGCGAAGTGAAATTAGCACGCAATAGCAAAGTGAAGCTTGACAATATTTTTGATAACTTAAACGAAGGTGAAGTGAAAGCCTTAAATATCGTCTTAAAAGCTGATGTGCAAGGTTCTGCAGAAGCGTTAAGCGAAGCATTGAGTGGATTATCAACCAATGAAGTGAAAGTTAAAATTATTGCCAGCAGTATTGGTGGGATCACCGAATCGGATATTAATCTGGCGATTGCTTCAAGTGCCATTGTCATCGGATTTAACGTGCGCGCCGATAATACCGCGCGTCGTTTAGTTGAAACCGAAGGTGTGGATTTGCGTTATTACAGCGTGATTTATCATGCACTTGAAGAAGTCAAACAAGCTATCACCGGTATGTTAGCGCCCGAATTTAAAGAACAAATTATTGGCTTGGCGGAAGTTCGTGAAGTATTTCGTTCCTCAAAATTTGGTGCAGTGGCAGGTTGTATGGTGGTTGAAGGCAGCGTAAAACGCAATAATCCTATTCGTGTCTTGCGCGATAATGTGGTGATTTTCCAAGGATCGCTACAATCCTTAAAACGGTTTAAGGACGATGCCAATGAAGTACGCCAAGGCATGGAATGTGGTATCGGAGTCAAAGATTACAACGATATTAAAACCGGCGATCAAATTGAAGTTTATGAACAAGTACAAGTAGAACGTAAATCGTAATTTATTGAGAAGCGATCATGCCAAAAGATTTTGAACGCACGCGTCGGGTTGCCGATGTCATTCAACGAGAACTCGCGCTCATCATTCAACGTGAAATGCGCGATCCGCGGTTAGGTTTAGTGACGATTTCCGTCATTAAGCTCTCCAAAGATTTAAAACATGCCAAAGTTTTTTTTACCACCTTAAACGATTCGGTGCCTTATAAAGAACAGGCCACCATTTTAAATGCGGCAAAAAAACAATTGCGTTATGAATTATCTCGGCTTTTAGAATTAAGAGTTGTTCCTGAATTACTGTTTATTTATGATGAAAGTATTGCACGCGGCAATTATATGAGCCAAATCATCAATAAGGCTATCCATCAAGATGAAAAAAAACATAAGGAATGATGTCATGAGAAAACGCATCCTCACCAATCGACCGCTGCGTGGTCGTGATATCAATGGTATTCTATTACTCGATAAACCCATTAAACTGACTTCTAATGCAGCGTTACAAACGGTTAAACGTTTATATCAAGCGGCAAAAGCGGGACATACCGGCAGTTTAGATCCATTGGCGACGGGCATGTTGCCCATTTGTTTTGGCGAAGCCACCAAATTTTCTCAATATTTATTAAATGCCGATAAGTATTATGCTGTTTCGGCAAAATTAGGCATTGAAACCGATAGCGGCGATGCCGATGGTAAAATCATCGCACAACACCATGTACCTAATTTTTCAGTAGCCGATATCGAAGCAGTATTAGCAAAATTTCGTGGCGAAATTAAACAAATTCCTTCGATGTTTTCCGCCATCAAACAACAAGGCAAACCTTTATATCAACTCGCTCGTGAAGGCAAAGAAGTTGAACGCGAAGCACGTCCGGTGTCAGTTTATGAATTAACTTTAGTTCATGCAGGACGTGACACCTTAGATTTGCAGGTACATGTCAGCAAAGGCACCTATGTGCGAACGTTAGTCGAAGATATTGGTAAAGTTCTCGGCTGCGGCGCACATGTCACGCATTTGCGTCGCACCCGCATTGGCCAATTTCAAACTAAGCAAATGCATAATATCGAAGCGATTGAAGAAATCGCTAAAACAGGTGCATTAACTCAACTTGATAGTTTGCTGCTCTCTATTGATCACGTGTTACCCAATTGGCCAGAATTGAATTTAAGTAATGCTGCGGCTTTTTACTTACGGCGCGGTCAAGCCATGAAAATTCCACGTTCGCCGGAATCGGGATGGGTAAAATTATTTCACGGCGAGCATCAATTTTTTGGTATAGGTGAAATCGATGCCGAAGGAAAGATTGTTCCACGCCGTTTAATTAAAACACCCACGGTGATAACGCGCAAAATTCGCGAAATGGGTGAAAATTAATCGCAAGCGCTTGTATCCATTTTCTGAGCCTGGATCAAAAAGTACTGATGGTTGATTACAGTGTCGCGCAAAATCGACAGTTAATCGTTAATACTGCAAATTTTGCACAGACTCAAACAATACCAATCCGTGTTTATCTTGGGCAGGAGTTTCGCACTGGTGCGAAACTTCTGTTGGGCTGTGTTTCTTCTTGTATTATCAGTTAATGTGTGTTATTCCTGTGTTTTTGCATAATAATCAAAGGGATTTCATGAAACACTACAGCGGAAAATGGCTTATCGGTGGCGTTATAACTTGTTTGAGTTGCTCGATAGCTTATTCACTGCAATCGAATAACAGCCTGAAGCAGGTCGAAGAAACCCAATTAGTGATTGGCCTCGAGGGGGGCGTGATTACTGCGAAAGGCGGCAAGACACAAACACTCTCGTTAGCACCGAATATTGAAAAAACTTTTAATGCCACCCCCAAGTGGCGGGCTTTGACGCAAGCAGGCTTATTTCTCGGCGTGCAATTGCCAAGCTCTCAGCGTTGGTTTAATCAAATTGGTTTGGATTTCACTTTGGCGCATCATGCTACGTTACGAGGTAATATTTGGGATGATGCCGATCCGCAATTTAATAATTATGATTATAGTTATAAAATTAAACACAGCAGCGTCAGTGTAAAATGGAAATTATTGGCCGATCTAGGATGGAAAGTGATCCCTTGGTTGAGTGCTAGTGTGGGGATCGCTAACAATCAAGCCTATGGCTTCAACAATACTCCAACCCTCGATCAAGCGGTTGCTATGCCTAATTTTACCGAGCAACGCAAAACCGGTGTTACTTATAGTTTAGGAATAGGCCTACAATATTCCATTTCTCCCCAAGTACAAATGGGTGTTGGTTATGAGTTTTCCGATTGGGGTAAGAGTCAATTGTCTAATGCTCCAGGACAAACGGTTAATAGTGGACTTTACTTATCTCATCTTTATACTCATGCGATTTTGCTGAATATTACCTATCTTGACTCAGGAATAAGAGGATAAAAATATATTCTTGATTAATAGCCTTGTTTTCATGCGCTAACCTCGTTACAATTCGCGTTCGTGTGCGAAAAGCTTGCCTTTTTCGCAGATTTTACCGCAATGAAAATAATCTAGTAGGAGAATAGTTAAATGGCGCTAAGCACAGCACATAAAGCTGAGACAATGCAAAACGTTCGTGATCAATTAAATTTAGGCAAAAGCGATACTGGCTCTGTTGAAGTTCAAGTGGCAATTTTGACGCGTCGTATCACCGAATTAACGGAACACTTTAAAATTCACAAGAAAGATAAACATTCACGTCATGGTTTAATTAAACTTGTTAATCGACGTAAAGGTTTATTGCGTTATTTAAAAAATGTTGATGGTGAACGTTTTCGTAAATTAGTCGAATTGTTGGAAATTCGTCATTAATCACGCGTAACAACGTTAACTCTTCACAGTAAAAACGTTAACTAGCCTTATCACAAGATAACTTTGTGGTTATTGTTGAACATAGAAAATAAAAATCAATTAGCAATTTTTATTTTCTATGTTCAAATACTTCAGGTTATCTTGGATTAAGAAGGATCGTTTTTATTTAACCATTCAAGGATATCTTAATGTCTATTATTACTCGTTCATTTCAATACGGCGATCAAACCGTCACTCTGGAAACCGGACGCATTGCTCGCCAAGCAACCAGCTCTGTCTTAATTACGCTCGGAGATACCAGCGTATTAGTAACAATGGTTGCAGTAAAAGGCAATGTTGGCGATCGCGATTTTTTTCCGTTAACAGTGAATTATCAAGAAAAAACCTATGCTGCAGGAAAAATTCCTGGCGGGTTTTTTAAGCGCGAAGGCCGCCCCAGCGAAAAAGAAACCTTAACCTCTCGCTTAATCGATAGACCCTTGCGTCCTTTATTCGACGAAGATTTCAAGCAAGAAGTGCAAATTGTGGCAACCGTGGTGTCGGCAAATCCCGATGTCGATCCCGATATTGCAGCTTTATTAGGCGCATCAGCAGCCTTAGCGATTTCTGGTTTACCCTTTAACGGTCCGGTCGGTGCTGCTCGTGTGGGTTATATTGACGGTAAATTTGTATTAAATCCCTCTTATTCACAATTAGAAACTTCTGAATTAGATCTTGTGGTGGCAGGCACGCAGAATGCTGTGTTAATGGTGGAATCTGAAGCCAAAGAATTATCCGAACAAACCATGCTCGATGCGGTGTTATTCGGTCACGAACAAATGCAAGTTGCTATCAAGGCCATCAAGGATTTTGCTGAACAAGTTAACCCACCTGCCTGGCAATGGGAAAAACCCACAGATGCAACAATATTGTATCAACAGGTGGAGCAAGAATTTGCGCAATCGATGGGTGATGCCTATATGGTTGCCAATAAGCTCGATCGCCAAACGGCATTAGCACAAATTCGCGATGCTATTCACGCAAAATTAATTCATCCTGAAAATGATCAAGCTCCTTCGGAAATTGTCGTGAATGGGGTGATTGAAAAATTAGAAAAAACCATCGTACGTAATCGTATCTTACGCGAAGGTCGGCGAATTGATGGGCGCGATACCAAAACCGTGCGTCCTATTACCATCGAAACCAATCTGTTACCTCGTACCCATGGCAGTGTTTTATTCACTCGTGGTGAAACTCAAGCTTTAGTGACTTGTACTTTGGGCACATTACGTGATGCGCAATTAATCGATGCCTTGGAAGGTGAGCATAAAGAAAACTTCATGCTTCATTATAATTTCCCACCGTATTGTGTCGGGGAAGTGGGGCAGATGGGTTCACCCAAACGTCGTGAAATTGGTCATGGTCGTTTAGCCAAACGCGGCATTCAAGCGGTTCTACCCGATCCCAAACAATTTCCCTATGTCTTACGCATCGTATCCGATATTACTGAATCGAATGGTTCCAGCTCCATGGCTTCCGTGTGTGGTTCAAGTCTAGCGTTAATGAATGCCGGTGTGCCGATTAAATCTCACGTTGCCGGTATTGCCATGGGATTAATCAAAGAAGGCAGCGAATTTGCTGTCCTCACCGATATTTTAGGCGATGAAGATCACTTAGGTGATATGGATTTCAAAGTAGCAGGAACACAAACGGGTGTAACTGCCTTGCAAATGGATATTAAAATCGACGGCATTACTCGTGAAATCATGGAAAAAGCCTTGGCTCAAGCCAAAGATGGCCGTATTCATATTTTAAATCTCATGAATATTGCGCTGGCCAGTCCCTCGGATTTGTCCGACTATGCACCACGCGTATTTTCCATGAAAATCGATCCTGAAAAAATTCGTGATGTCATTGGTAAAGGCGGCTCGACCATTCGCGCCATTACCGAAGAAACTAAAGCCACTATTGATATCAGCGAAGAAGGTTTAATCCAAATTTATGCTGCGGATGCGGCGGCTGCTCGTGAAGCGCAAAATCGCATCGAAATGATTGTTGCGGAAGCTGAAGTCGGTAAAATTTATGATGGTAAAGTTGTTCGCATCATGGATTTTGGCGCATTTGTCTCATTCTTGCCTGGACGCGAAGGTTTAGTGCATATTTCACAAATTGCTAATCGTCGTATTCAAAACGTCACCGATGTTTTAAGCGAAGGCCAAGAAGTTCGCGTGAAAGTCATCGAAATCGATCGCCAAGGACGGGTGCGTTTGAGTATGAAAGAAGTTGCTGAAGAGGAAAATACCCTTCAACAACCAGCTGACTAAAATCTCATATTGTTAATCTCTGACTAGGCGTATCTACAGGATGCGCCTTTTTTTTATGCGCTGAAAAATTCAAAATCATTTTGTACTGTTCTATACTGAAATAAATAAGGCTACGAACAACTTCGTGGTCAGAAAATAGCGCACAAGGAATGTCTATGAATAAGGCCGTGAAAATTACTGCAAATTATGTTGAATCTGCTGCTAAACACAATAAATTAATTAAAAAAGCCTATAATCTTTATCGCAGAAAAGAATTAGCCAAAGCCAAAACTATTTTTCAGCGCTTAACCAAAAACGCAGAATTTGCCGACAAAGCCTATTATTTTCTGGGATGTATTGCGCAAGAAGAGGGCAATTTAGATAGCGGTGCTCAATTTTGTCAGCGCGCCTTGCAACTTAATCCTCACTATGTCGATGCTTTATTATATCTTGGCGGATACTATTTACTAAACAATCGACTCGAAGAATCTAAACAAGTTTATCAAACTATATTAAATAATAATCCTAAACATGTCAGTGCGCTTTATTCATTAGGGATGTGTTACGCTTATGAAGATAATTGTGAAAAGTCGTTAGAAAATTTTCAACGCGTTTATGAACTCGACCCGCATTACACGGATGTTTATACCTGGTTAATTAGAGTCTATTTGGCGCAACCCGATCTTCAATGCTCGGCTCAAATAGAAGAATTTTTGTTGAATTTTCTTAGCAAAGAAAATCTCCAACGAGAATTTATTTATCCGTTTTTAGGAAACTATTTATTTAAAAAATTTGATTTATCAGAAGAAAATATTCAATTAACGGATGAAAAGTATAAAAAAATAATTCATGAGTCTTTGTTAATTAATGGGTTACAGTCCACTTTAATGATGCACCGAAAATTAGAAATAGTGGTCAGGCAGATCCGTAAAAAAATTTTAGTAGATTCCTTGCAAAACATGACCATCGATCCAAATTTGATTGAAATAACTCATGCGATTGGTTTGCAAAGTTTAAAAAATGAATTTATCTTTCCAATTGATAGCGAAGAAAAAGTAATTTTAAGTGAAATTCAACAATTACTATTAAATGCTATTAATCATTCATCGTGGCAACCGCAGGCGCTTGCGCCATTTTTAATGTTATATGGCATGTATCATCCCGTGCACAAGTTAGCACAGGCACACAAGCTGATTAAAATACCACTAGAAAATTGGCCAGCCTATTCGCAAATTTTTTTAAAATGCGTATTATTCGACATTTTACAAGAAGAAGAGTATAAATCGCAGATCCAGTCTTTTGGCTCCATCAATAATCGAGTAACGCAAAATGTTCAGCAACAATACGAAGAAAATCCGTATCCTCGCTGGTCGGGATTATACAGTTCCCCAATTGAGTTTGCTCATCACATTACACAAAATTGCGGTAATTTTTCCGTGCCTGAACATTGGCATGGTAAAACCTTAAAAGTATTAATTGCCGGATGTGGCACCGGAAAACAACCTTTGTGGGTGGCTAAATCGTATAGAAATATCGAAGTAACGGCTATTGATATTTCTCGTGCTAGTCTTGCTTATGCCATGAAAATGGCTGATTATTATCAGGTTAAAAATGTAAAATTCTTGCAAGCCGATATTTTAGAAATGGATCAATATCCTGAAAAATTCGACGTGATTGAATCGGCAGGTGTATTGCATCACATGCAAGATCCCTTGTTGGGTTGGCACAAACTTCGCTCTTTGTTAACCGCAAATGGCGTAATGAATATTGCGCTATACAGTGAAATTGCCCGTCAAGATGTGGTATATTTTCGTGAGGTGATACAAAAATCCGCCCTTCAATCGACTCGCGAAGATATTGTGCAATTTCGTGAATTATTGTTCGATACCCCTGATCTGTACGCCAAATTATTAAACCCTGGGCTTGCTGATTTGTATTATTTAAGTGGAGTTCGCGATTTATTTTTTCACGTGCAAGAAAGTCGCTACTCTATTGCGCAAATTCATACCATGTTAGAAAAATTAAATTTAAAATTTTTAGCGTTTGATGGCAATGATCCTGAAATACTCAATGATTACCGTAGTCTATTTCCTAATGATCCCTATGGAAATAATATTTTACAATGGATACAATTTGAATGTCATAATCTGGCGTATATGATGAAAAAGAAAAAAGGGTTAATGTATCAATTCTGGTGTCAAGCCAACGATTAAACCCTAGCAAAAAATAATAGGAGTCATCTTATGACTACTTCCCACTACCAAAGAATTGCTGAGCTCAAACAAAAAGCCTTTGATTTAGGACGTAAGATGGTAGCGACCCAAGAAAATATGTTGCCCGCGACGGGCGGCGAACCGGATGATTTGAGCCGAGTCATTAATGAATTAAATAAATTGGATACCTCGAAGCACTATACTTCGGCCGATTTTATTCCTAAAGCCTAAACGCCTGCTGTTCAGTATCGATTAGTTACCTTGATTAGGTGGAAGACTCAGTAAAGCTTTGCGTTAAAAATAAAAAATATGATGACGTGTTAAGGGAAATGAGTATAATACTAGCAACCTAACTCTCAACGCCCATTTCCATGAACGCACTTGAAATCACCCATTTAAATAAAACTTATAAAAACGGCGTAGTAGCCTTAAAAAATATTCACTTGCATGTCGCGCAAGGTGAATTTTTCGGTTTATTGGGGCCTAATGGTGCCGGAAAAACCACAACCTTAGGCATCATTTCTTCATTAGTTTTTAAAACCAGTGGTCACGTATCAATTTTAGGCATTGATATCGATAAAAACTTTTCTTATGCCAAAACCTTTTTGGGTATTGTACCCCAAGAATTTAATTTCAATATTTTTGAAACTCCCTGGCAAATTTTAATTGATCAAGCCGGTTTTTATGGTGTGCCGGGTAAAATTGCGCGTGTTCGCGCCGAAGAACATTTAAAACGTTTAGGTTTGTGGGAAAAACGCAAACATGCCTCGCGGAGTTTATCGGGCGGAATGAAACGGAGGCTAATGATTGCACGTGCCCTGATGCATAATCCACAAATTTTAATTTTGGACGAACCCACTGCAGGAGTCGATATCGAAGTTCGTCGCGATATGTGGAACTATTTGCAAGAATTAAATAAACAAGGCAAAACTATTATTTTAACCACGCACTATTTAGAAGAAGCAGAAAGTTTGTGTAAACGTCTTGCGATTATTGATCACGGCGAAATTATCGAGCAGGGTCTTACAAAAGATTTATTGCAAAAATTGAACGTTGAAAGTTTTATTTTTGACGTGGCAAAACCCATTCACACTTTGCCCACTATCCCGCACTGTGAAGTTGAGCTGCCCGATCCTCATACTTTGATTATTACCATGCCCAAAAGCGTCACATTAAATGAAATTTTTGCTTATTTCCAAACGCAACAGGTCGATGTGATTAGCATGCGCAATAAATCAAATCGTTTAGAAGAATTATTCGTGAATTTGGTGAACAAACATGCAGCGTGATTTTTTATTTCGTCAATGGATAGCTTTTTGCACCTTAACCATTGCACAAATCAAACGTATTTTTCGTTTATGGTCGCAAACCGTTTTGCCGCCAGTGGTTACCATGACCTTATATTTTTTAATTTTTGGTCATTTGATCGGTTCACAATTACAATCCATCCAGGGTTACACCTATATGCAATATATCACACCTGGATTATTAATGATGGCTGTTATCACCAATGCCTACGGACATGTCACCGCTGTTGTTTTTAGCGCGCGTTTCCAACACTCAATTGAAGAAATTGTAGTTTCTTCGACCACCAACTTAACGTATTTACTGGCTAATCTGTTCGGTGCGGTATTACGCGGATTATTATCGGGTATTTTAGTGTTTATCGTAGCACTATTCTTTACTCATCTGCCGATTAAACATTATCTTATGGTTTTTTTAATCGCAAGTCTTGCCAGTATTTTACTTGGCCTGCTGGCATTTATTAACGCCTTATACGCGCGCCGTTTTGATGACATTGCCATTGTTCCCACCTTTGTGTTAACCCCGTTAACCTATTTAGGCGGAGTTTTTTATTCCATTCATTTACTGCCATCCTTCTGGCAAAAATTATCGTATTTCAATCCGATTTTATATTTAATCAATGCCTTTCGTTATGCGTTTTTTGGTTTTTCTGATGTGCCAGTTGATATTACCTTACTAGTCATCATCATTTGTATTGTCGTGCTGTTTTGGCTGTGCTGTCATTTGCTGAAAAAAGGCGTTGGTTTACGGAGTTAATATCGCAGCAGAGTAGAATGGTCAACACCGTAATTATCTCGCATCACCCATGTTTCACCATTTCGTCTACTTGTGAGTAAGAATTTTGTTAATCAAACAAATAATTCTGGCTTTACACCTATAAATGCCTGTGCCTTTAATTCGGAACTTGATAAAAATATAAAAAATAGCATTATTAATATGCTGCTTAAGGCAGGGGCAGCCCCAGATATTGTCAATAACAAGGGTTACTCTGCGCGAGATAATTATAAGGATTATTCATGGTCAACAGCATCACAATTGAATAATAATAAAGCTAGACGTTATTCATTATTCCATCAAAACAAGACATGCCACCCACCAACAACATCAACTACTACAATTTCATTTACTAATACTCATGACTCACCACAAGTAAAATGATTACCATCACCAAGTAATCAGTAGTTTAGAGTCAACATTGAAGGGTTTTAACCAGTGCTTAGCGATTGCCTGCTCAGCGCTAACTTGTTAGTATACAGCTCTTAACAACGACGCCTTGCAATCATGGAAACACCACATAAACCGCACTTAAGCGCAATTATCATTACCTATAACGAAGCGCATAATCTTCGCGAGTGCTTACGCTCAATTGCTTTTGTCGATGAAATCATTCTAGTGGATTCTGGTAGCACCGATGATACGCTGCTGATTGCTAAAGAGTTTAATGCGAGTATTTTTGTCATGGATTGGCTGGGTTACGGTGTGCAAAAACAACGTGCGTTAGAAAAAGCGCGAGGTGACTGGGTGTTATCACTCGATGCGGATGAGCGTGTTACTCCAGAACTGGCTCAAGAAATTCAATATACGATCCGCAACACCTCTTGTAGCGCCTATGAAATTCCCTTTCAATCGTATTTTTTACAACAAGCGATTCGTTTTGGCGATTGGGGCGGGGAAACTCATGTGCGCTTGTTTAAACGCGAGCACACGCGTTTTGACCAGGCCATTTTACACGAAAATCTTCAAGTTGATGGAAAAATTGGGCGTTTAACGCAAAAAATTCATCATCATCCCTATCAAGATTTACATGAATTGGTTGATAAAATTAATCGTTACTCCACGGCAGGGGCAAAAAAATTATTCGATCAAGGAAAAAAGGCGAATTTTCTTAAGGCTGAATTAAAAGGAGTCTGGGCATTTTTACGCAACTATCTATGGCGCGGCGGTTTTTTAGATGGCAAAGCTGGATTTATGCTCGCAAAATCGATTGCGGAATACACGTACTATCGTTATTTAAAATTGCAAGAATTACACAACCATTCGGGAAAATAACATGAGTTTAAATTTAATTAATATCGCTGCAATTACTCAAAACCCGGTTATTCAAACTCCGTTTCCTCATTTAATTATCGATCAAATATTTTATTCTGAAAAAGTCGATGCTATTGCTTTAAGTTTTCCTGCCATTCAAGATGGTGGCTCAATCCCTTTAAGCCAAAATCACTATTCACCACTCTTTAATCAATTAATTCAAGAATTAGAAAGTGATGACTTGCGTGAAGTGATTGCTAGACAATTTAAAATAGATTTAACCGATCGTCCGTGCATGACCACGCTTCGCGGTTATTCGCGCGCTAAAGATGGGCGTATTCATACCGACTCAAAAGATAAAAAAATGACGTTGTTAGTGTATTTAAATCAACAATGGCATGGCGATGCCGGTTGTTTGCGAATTTTAAAGAATAATCACGATTTGCATGATTATGTGGCGCAAATTAAACCGACAACGGGTTCATGCCTTATTTTTGAAGTGACCCATAATTGTTGGCATGGTTATTTACCCTTCGAAGGTGCGCGCCATTCTATTCAAATGAATTATATGACCGATAAACAGGCATTGCAAAGTCATAGTAATAAACACAGTTTTAGCGCTAAAATAAAAAATTTAAAAAAGTTGTTTGTAAAAGCGGAATATTAATGCGTGTACTCTTAGTCAAATTAACTTCCATGGGTGATTTAATTCATGCGCTGCCAGCATTAACCGATGCTAAAAATGCAATCCCGACGATCGAATTTGATTGGGTGATTGACGAGGGATTTCAAGATGTTGCTAAATGGCATCCTGCGATAAATAAAATTATACCCAGCGCGCACCGACGCTGGCGTAAAAGCTGGTTGAAAAGTATCAGCAATGGCGAAATAAAAAAATTCATCAACAATGTAAGAGAGCACAATTACGATTTAGTCATCGATGGTCAAAACAATTTAAAAAGCGCAATTATTACAGCATTCTCCCGTGGCACCCGCTGTGGTTTGGATAAACATAGCGCGCGCGAATTTGGTGCGCAGTGGTTTTATCAAAAAAAATATCAGGTCGATAAAAATTTGCATGCCATTACACGTTTGCGCCAATTATTTTCGCAAATATTAAATTATCCGTTGCCAACCCAGCAACCTGACTTTGGCATTGAGCGGACTCGCTTACCACAAATTACATTTACATTACCCGATCATTATTTATTATTTATTCATAATGCTAGCTGGGAAACCAAATGGTGGCCAGAATCTTATTGGCAAGAATTATTAAATTTCGCAGGTATTCAACAACAAACCGTATTATTAACTTGGGGAAATCGTCTTGAGCAAGAGCGCGCGCAACGCTTAGCAAATTTATTTCCTCACGCGCACGTATTACCTTTTTTAGGTGTCGCAGAAATGGCGAGTGTCATCGCCAAAGCAACTGCAGCCGTGTGTGTGGATACGGGATTAAGTCATTTAACCGCAGCGTTAAATATTCCGGCAGTAGTAATTTATGGCTCCACTGATTCAGGATTAATTGGATCAACAGGCGATCAACAAATTCACTTACAAGCCAATTTTCCCTGCGCGCCTTGTTATCGTCAACACTGTAATTACCCTGAAATAACCAGCGTTTCTCCAGCCTGTTACACCGATATTCCCCCGCAACGTGTGTGGGAAGTATTAACCCAACTTTTAAATGGCTGAATGATTTTGAGCTATTATCAAATAATATCGGATTTGTGGCTATTTTGTCGTAAAAATTTTAAAAAAATAATTGCTGGTTAACTATTTAATTTTACCAAAGGAGCGCCTATAAATGCCTCAAATACCCGTAGAAACCAATGGCCGAATGTCATTGCGTATCGCGTCAAATGAAAAAGCCCTACTGATACGCGCAACTACTTTGCAGCATACTAATTTGACAGAGTTTGTCATACGAAACGTTGTATCAGCAGCGCAAAAGGTGATTGACGAAAACGAACATATAGCGTTGTCTGAAAATGATAGTCCCCACATTGAGCTACCCCCCACCCATAAAAAATGGATTTAATTTTGTGAAAAGATAGCCTAATCAATACGGCATTTAAGTGAGTAGAGTAAGCTGAGGGGATGGAAATCAAGCGAGTGGATCATTTAGGAGTGTTAGCGGGAGTTATTAAAGACTTGCGGCTCGTTGAAACCATCGATGAAAGGCTTAAGAAAGAACCAAGTGAACAGAAATAAGGCGAGCGAGAAAAACTAGACCCAATTTATAATAAATTAAGATACAAAATATCACCTAATTACTGTTAAAATTTGGACGCGGAACA
Organism: Legionellales bacterium; assembly: GCA_026125385.1. Lineage (NCBI taxonomy): Bacteria > Pseudomonadati > Pseudomonadota > Gammaproteobacteria > Legionellales > Legionellales bacterium. The sequence goes on along the minus strand of JAHCLG010000011.1, from coordinate 53,010 downwards.
ACCCGGGAAAGCGATAGCGGGAATGAGATAGAATGTGCAGGGTTTTTCAGATAGTTCGCGGAGTTTAATGCTGAGTTTTTTGAAAAAACATTAAAAATCATTCGCGCCATCCAATAGGTTTAATGACTTAATTTCTTAATTGTTTCAAGCGAGTAAACGTTTTCAATGTGGCATTCTAATAATGTGTTGTTTTGTACAAAGCCATAAATAGTGGCAACCGACTCTCCCATCAATAGAATAATTTTTTTCTTTAAATCGGTCATTCCGTGTATCATTATTTTTGTTACTCCCTCTATTTTTATTTTTACATAATCAATCCCATCCAGCATCTGAAAGATCCAGCGCATGGTGGGATTCTTAATGGGTTGATTAATTTGATTCGGTAGCGTTTCATTATTTTCTTCTAAACTATTTCTTATTCTCCGTTGAGCAATAGAATAAACTAAAAGCGATAATGTCATCACCATTAATAATCCCATTATTCTACTTGGCTTTTTCAAAAATAATGAACTGGCAAAAAAAATTGGATCTTTTAAAAATCGAAAACCCAAATTTTCAATACTTCCATTTTGGCGTTTGTACCCAGCAATCACTTCAGACGCAGTTAATTACTCGCTATTAATATTTGTTCCAATCACAAAACAGGAACGTTGTTCTAAGAGCGATTGTATTGTCTGCGTATCTTCAATCACACTCGCTGTGACCAAATATTCAATTGTACTCGGCTCGCTACCCTTTTTCGGCCTACCTAACCCATGATATTTCAACTTCTGATTGATGGTCGTTTTATCAATTTTATGATAACGAAATTTCTGACTCATTTTCGTTAACGCCTTCTCCGCATCTTCTACACAGTGATAAGCCTGATTTGAAAAATGCCATAATTCTTTTTCTATTTTCTCATACTCTTTCTTAATCGCTTTTTCTAACGTCTTTCTAGCCCGTTGCTCAGCTTCACTTGACCTGACCACAATCCAACGCTGTGCCATATTATAATGAATGATATCCTTGACAAAGTATTTGTTTTTCTTATCCAGCACCGTCCACTGATTACAGGCAATGGCTTCTGTTATCGCACGGCCTTCCTCGGCAATATTCCCTGGTATGCGCGTTATAAACGATAATCGAATTAAATTAATTGCATTAGACTCCGTATATAATTTAGAGTCCGCAATTAAGTAGTGCGGTAAATCCGATTTTTTAAATAGTTCTATCAACATTTCTGCTCGCTGCTGAAAAATCATATTATCTGAGGCATTCCCATCCCAGCTTTTCATCATCAATGGAACTCCTCCATCCTGACTCACTAATAACTCTTGTATAACCTGTTTTAAATCCGGTCGACAATCTTTTGAATACCCATGCGTTATTTTAATCGTATGTTCATCACTCCCTTCTGTGTATTCTCCATCCAATGAAAATGACGTCGTATCTAAACTGGTATACGTCAAATCAAGTTTTTCTTGAATGCAACACCTCGATGCTAATTCAATATAGAGTTGCTCACACCCATAATCATGTGCGCTATCCAATACCTTACCCAACTTGTGACGATTAAAATAGGAAGCTTCTACTCCAGGGCGAAATAATAGTTCTAATGCTTTGGTTTCAAAAAAATTTGGCGTTAAGCTCAGGGGTTTATCCGAAAACCCAAGACCATTCAAAATCATGCCCGCTATCGCTTCACCTGCCGTAATATTTTCCTGCTCGTTCAAGTCTTTCTTAAGCCTCTCATCGATGGCTTCAACGAGCCGCAAGTCTTTAATAACTCCCGCTAACACTCCTAAATGATCCACTCGCTTGATTTCCATCTCCACGGCTTACTCTCCTCACTTAAATGCCGTATAGATTAGGCTATCTTTTCACAAAATTAAATCCATTTTTTATGGGTGGGGGGTAGCTCAATGTGGGATAGTCTGCATGTCTTGGAGCTTTTAGATAATCCACCTGCACCTAATAAAAAACTGATGGCAGCAGCCTTTGCATTACCAAAGCAATCATGAGCTTACCCATTTGGCGTGAAGAGGCTATTAACAAACGTCACGATTCAAGGAAAAGGACTTGGTGGTCAATTACTGCTTACAGCAGGAAAACGCTCGCTAAACCCTTTATTTTGAATCAAAGCGCCTTGAATGTTCGTATTCACAAGGACGTGTAACAAAACGCGTTGTTTGGTGATCTCACCCTTTTTCGACAACATGCCGATTGGCTAAAAAAGTATAGACGGTAGGAACAACAAATAAAGTGAATAAAGTACCAATTAACATACCGGTGGAAATCACTAAACCAATATCAAAGCGACTGACAGCGCCTGCGCCTTTGGCGAGTAATAAGGGCAGTCCGCCTAAAATCATTGCCGCCGTGGTCATGAGAATGGGGCGCAGGCGAATGCTGGCGGCTTTTTCAATGGCGTCGCGGATGGATAAACCTTCATCGCGTTGCAACTCGTTGGCAAATTGCACCATGAGAATCCCATGTTTGCAGATTAAGCCAATTAATGTAATTAATCCAACTTGAGTATAAATATTAATACTGGCTAAACCTAAGTTTAAGGGAATGAGCGCGCCACAAATGGACATGGGCACACTGATTAAAATAATTAACGGATCACGGAAACTTTCAAATTGTGCGCTTAACACTAAGAAAATTACGATAATCGCAAAAATAAAGGCACTGACTAAGGTATTGCCTTCGGTAACATACGATCGTGATTCGCCCGCAAAATTATAGGTCATGCCTTTGGGTAAAATTTCTTGTGCTTGTTGTTGTAACCATTCTAACACATCGCCCATGGATAAGCCGAGCATTGGCAAGCCCTGAATCGTCGCAGAATTTAATTGTTGGAAATGACTTAAGGTGTTAGGTTGTACCGTAAAATTTAATTTTATTAATGTCGAGAGCGGAATTAATTGTTTATTTTGAGTGGTAATATAGACTTGGTTTAATTGTTGCGGATTTAAACGATATTGGCGCGCTAATTGCGGAATTACTTTATAACTGCGTCCTTCTAAGCTGAAATAATTTAAATAATTGCCACCCAGTAAGGTTGCTAAACTATTGCCAATATCTTGCATATTAATTCCCAGATCACCCGCTTTATCGCGATTAATCGTGAGATTTAATTCGGGTTTATCGAATTGCAAAGTGCTTTGCACAAATAAAAATCGTCCACTTTGTTGCGCGCGTGCTAATAATTTTTCGGTGATTTGGTATAACAGGCTATAGCTGCCGGTGGTGGTTATCACAAATTGCACAGGCAAACCATTACTTCCCGTGGGCAGGGAGGGCAGGGGAAATACGCCAACTTGGACACCAGCAATAGAATTAATTTGTTTTTGAATGGCGGCTGAAACTTGTTTTTGTGATTCTTTGCGTTCATCCCAGGGTTTTAAAATCATTCCCGCAAAAAAACTATTCACTCCTTGCATGCCATTAATCACAAAATAATCTTGCATGGCGGATATTTTTTTAAACAAAGGATTTAATTGCGAAGTAAATGCTTTGACATAATCGCTATTAGCATATTCCGGTGCGGTCCCGCCCATGAATAATACGCTTTGATCTTCTTCGGGAGCTAATTCTTTTTGCGTATGCGTGTATAAAAATACAATACTAAAAAATACCACAACACAAAGTACTACTATCACAGATCGATTATCCAAAGTATTGTGTAAGCGTGCTTGATAAAATACGCGCAAGCGATCAAATTTTTGATCGATGTATTGAACAAATTTCCCATTATTTTGTTCTTTGTTTAATAATTTTGCGCAAAGCATGGGTGATAGGGTGAGAGCAACCACGCCGGAAATGATCACAGTACCTGCTAGAGTAAATGCGAATTCTTTAAAGAGTGCGCCTGTTAAACCGCTGGTAAATCCAATGGGTAAATAAACTGCGGCTAAGGTAATTGACATGGCGATAACGGGTAGCGCAATTTCGCGCGCGCCATGCAGTGCTGCTTGTAAGGGCGATTCGCCATGTTCAATATGGCGATGAATATTTTCTACCACCACAATGGCATCATCCACCACCATGCCAATCGCTAATACCATCGCTAGCAAGGTTAATAAATTAATGGAGTAACCCATGAATAACATGAAAGTGCAAACACCGACTAAAGATAAAGGAATGGTGACCACAGGAATAATGACTGATCGCAATGATCCTAAAAATAAAAAAATCACTAAAATTACGATGATCGTGGCTTCTAAAATCGTCGTGATCACTTCATGAATGGAACTGCTAATATATTTTGTCGCATCATAAACAATTTTGACGTGCAGCGAGGGTGGAAAAGATTTGGCAATTTCTGGTAACGTTGCGCGAACTTGATTAATCACCGTCAGTGGATTGGATTCAGGTGTGCCTTGAATGCCAATAAAAATGGCTTGTTTGCCATTAAAAGTTACGTTCGATTCATAATCTTCAGAACCCAAGGAAATGGTTGCGATATCTTTTAAACGAATCAGGGAATTATTCGTTTCACGCACTACAATATTTCCAAATTCTTTTTCCGTGGTTAAATTAGTTTGGGCATTAATGCTATAAGCAATTAATTGCGCTTTTGTGCTGCCGGCTGCAGATTGGAAATTATTATTAAGTAGCGCATTACTGACATCGCTTGCAGTCACATTGAGTGCGGCCATTTGTTTGGGGTTCAACCAAATACGCATGGCAAAGGTTTTTCCGCCTAAGATCTGCGCCTCAGCCACGCCTGGAATCGTTTCAATTTCTGGTTGCACCACGCGAGAAATGTAGTCGGTGATTTGCATGGCAGACATTTGATCGCTATTAAAACTCACATACATTAACGCCACTTGCGATCCCGTGTCTTTGCTGATGACGGGATCTTGCGCTTCGCGCGGTAAGATATTTTTAACTTGCGCGACTTTACTCATAATTTCGGTAAAGGCTTGGTTCGGATCAGCATTTAAACGAATATAGGCTTTAATCGTGCTGATGCCTTGATCGCTATCGGAGGTAATGTAGTCGACACCATTGGCACTGGCGACGGATTTTTCAATTGGGGTGGTAATGAACCCTTGGATTAATTTGGCATCCGCACCAGGATACGCGGTGGTAATGGTAATCACCGTATTTTCGACTTGCGGAAATTGCCGCAAGGTTAAACTATCCATAGCGCGTAAGCCAAATAAAAAAATTAATAAACTGACGACGCAGGCAAGAACAGGACGTTCGATATACAAATCAGTAAAGCGTTTCATGGAATTTTAAAGTCTCGGGGTTAACAGAATTATTAATGGTGACGGGCGTGCCGTTGGCTAATTTTAATTGTCCTGAGGTCACAACTTCATCGCCTGCTTTAATGCCTTCTGTAATCACGACGCGATTATCACGTTCATCACCCGTGGAAACATAAACTTGTTCTGCAATTTTTTGTTTTTCTTGCGTTTTAGGATCGACTTTTTCTTTAATTACATAGACAGAGCTGCCATATAAACTATAGGTGACCGCGGTTTGTGGAATGGTGATGACATTATTTTGGGTGGGCAACACCACATTTACGTTGGCAAACATGCCTGGATATAATAAATTATCGTCGTTGGCAATTTCGCCGCGAATTAAAATATTGCGCGTATTAATATCCACCTGCGAATTGATGGCGGTGATTTTACCGGTAAATATTTTATTAGGATAAGCATCGCTAACGACTTTAATCGCTTGACCGGTGTGAATATTTCTTAAGGCTTGTTCGGGTAAATTAAAGTCGACAAATAAGGGATTAAGCGATTGCAAGGAAATTAACGTTTCTCCTGCAGTAACATATTGCCCTAAATTAACATGGCGTATTCCCACTTTTCCCGCAAACGGGGCTTTAATATTTTTATAATTAATTAAGATTTGCGTTTTATCGACTTGCGCTTGCGCTTGTTTTAATTGCGAACTCGCCTGATCGAGATCGGATTTTGAAGAAGCATTTTTGTAAACCAAGGTTTTTAGGCGATCAAAACTAATTTTGGCGAGTTGTAATTGTGCTTGAAAATTATTGAGTGTTTGCACATCTTCGCTATCGTCGAGTTGAATGAGCGATTGTCCAGCAGTCACTACATCGCCAGAATGAAAATGAATGGCAGTGACTTGTCCTGCGGCTTGCGAGCTAACATCGACACCGTTTACCGCCAGCAGCGTGCCGACAGCCGGAATTTCATGTGGCCAATCTTGAACTTTGGCCACACTCGCAGAAATACTCACAGCAGGCATTTTCATCGTCGCAAAAAAATGTTTAATCATGGCGGAGCGAATAAAGTTGTAGGCGACTATTCCGCCGAAAACAATCACTAGAACAATGATCATAATAGTCATGCGTTTTGACATAGCGATGAACTTTCGTTTGGTAAACCAACCGGCATTATCCCATATCAATTTATGAATGCAAATAGTATTATTATTATCGAGTTAAGGCATAGCAGACACCACTGGTAACTGCGCAAATAGTCATACCCCACAGCACATCAATGATAGAAATTTTTAGTGGCCAGTTGGAGAGTACGGCAAGATTCGTAAAATCATAGGTGGCATAAGTGACAAAGCCAAATAATGCACCCCATAACAATGCAAAAGGGATGCTGGTGGATTTCGGTAAAACAAAAATCACTAGGCCTGCAATCAATGCAATATAAACCACTAATGCACCCAACCAATCCGGTTTAATCGAACCATTTTCTAAACGTAATAAATGCCCTATCGAATCGATATAGAGTTGTTTGGCCACAAAACCTAACCAAATTCCATCGAGTAATAAAAAAACTATGGTAGCAATGAGTATCGTTTTAAGATCTTTCATGTTCTTTCCTTTTAAATGGATTAGGTAGCATACAAGACGTGCTGCGTTTATAACGCTGGAATTCTATATTATGCTGATATTTTTGTTCTAGCAAGGGCACACCCGATACAAATCGTAAAAGCACAGTGATAATGATGGGGCTTAACAAACTTAAATACCAATAGTCATTGCTTAAATTCATGATGCCGATCCCCCACCAAAAACAGGCTTCCCCAAAATAATTCGGATGTCTTGAATATGCCCATAAACCTGTGGTGATAATTTTTTGCGTAGTTTTGTTGTGGCGTTTAAACATGACGAGTTGATAATCGGCTAATGCTTCGTAAATTAAACCGATTACACTGAGTGTTATTCCAAACCCAGCGCTTAAGGTGAGTGATTGCGGGAATAAATAGCTAACCGTACAAGGCAGCGCAATAAAAAACAGAATGAACATTTGCAACATAAAAATTTTTAAATACGTTTTTAATTTAAAAAAATGTTGCCATTGTTTTCGCCATTCTTGGTAGCGAAAATCTTCCCCCTGACCGCGCTTGCGCCACAAAATATGCAGGGATAATCGCATGCCCCATAGTCCAATTAATACGGTGATAGTGAGTAATGTTGGATTGGGTGTGTCGCTTTGCCAATACAATACGCTTGAAAATAGAATGAAGCCCAATCCCCAGGCAATATCGGCAATACTATTATCCTGGAGTTTGAGCGCTAAAAAAAATACTACATGAAAAAATAATACCACGGAAAAAATGGCAATAATCATACACCTTCCTCAATTAAACCCACGGCAATACAACCGGGGCCTGCATGAATGCCGATGGCACTGGATACGGGCATGATGTATTCCGGTGGCTGATTTAATGAGTGAGTTAATTCCATAGCTAATTGTTGAGCTGCGGAATCGTTGTTCGCATGAACAATAGCATAGCGTTGCGGTTTGGATTGGATGGCAATTTTTTTTATTTTATTAAAAGCGCGTTTAAAGCCAATCGCTTTTCCATAAACCCTGCCGTTACCTTCGGGAGATAAACTAATAATTGGTTTTAACCGCAATAAATTAATTATCTTACCAGCCGTATGACTGATACGACCGAGTTGTATCATATAATTAATATCTTCGACTGCAACATAAATACGGGTTTTTTTAATTAAAGTTTCAAGCTGTTTAAGAATAGTGGGCAGTGGTTGTTGTTGTGCTATCCATTCCGCCGCTTTTAATACTAATAATCCTTGGGCAATGGAACTTAAGCGACTATCGACAATATGATAATTTAAGCCCAAATTCTCGGCAACGCCTTTAATGCGATCGTACGTGCCACTTAATTGTTTGGCGATGGGAATAATTAAAATTTGTTCATAATGTTTAGCCAGTAAGCTTAATTGTTTTTCAATCACCAGAGTACTTGGGCTTGAGGTTTGTAAACGTTTTTTTTGCAGTAATGCTTGATATACCCGATCGCTTTGTAAGGTGAGACGATCTAAATAGGCTTGATCGTCAATAAATACTTCTAAGGGTAATACATGAATATGATATTTATCGAGTAATTCGCGGGGAATATCGGCATTGGAGTCGGTAACGAGCGCAATTTTTTGTGGAGGCATTGTTTGCAATTCAAATTGCTTGAGCATGTCGTCGACTTTTTGCTGTTTAATATCTGCATGATTCTCGAGTATTTCTATGAATACATGAGGATCGTTGGTGTGAAAATGAAAACGCGCTTGCTGAGAATCGCCAGCGATCGCCAATGAATCGCCAAACGGGCGTAACAGAGTTTTTATTTCATCGATGGAGCAAGTTAAATGATTTACGATCACTTCACTGCAATAACGAAATTGAGGTTTTGTCGTGACTTCATGAAGTTTTTCACTGACTTGGTATTGTTGTGCTTGGCTTTTTTGAAAATAAAAATTTTGATTAAAATAATCGGTGATCCCTTGAATAAAAAATACGATGCCTTGCGCGCCAGCATCTACCACACCAGCACGAGATAAAATATCCAGTTGATATTGAGTATTGTTTAGTGCTTTTTGGACTAAATCCATGGTGTGATTAAAAAAATCTTGGAAATTTTTACAATGGCGTAATTTTTGTTTACAACCGTTAGCCCAGGCATCAAAAATACTGAGCATGGTACCATCGGTTGGATTTTCTATGGCTTGTCTTGCAGATTGAGCGGCATTAATTACGCTATCACAAAATTCAGTAATGCTAATCACCGCAGGTTTTTGTTGAGGATTAAGTAAGCCAAAATAAAATTGGCAGAGCAGGGTGCCAGAATTGCCGCGAGCGCCAATTAACGCCGCTTTAGCCAGCGATTCCGCCGTGAGATAAAACGATTCATTGGCCTGCCCATAATCTAAGAGGCTACGCATCAGCGATTGTAAATTATTTCCAGTATCGCCATCGGCAATGGGAAATATATTAATTTTATTTAGATATTCAATATGATCACAAAGATTCATTGCGCCTTGACAAACGGCGCTATACCATGTGTGCCCATTCATTACTAAAGTTACTACCTTACTAATTAACAAAGCGCTAGTTATACGCTACCAATTTTGATTTTACAAGTTTGCCAAGTAGTTTTGTAATTGTGCTTTTTGCTCTGGGGTATAATGCAAACCGAGTTTGGTACGGCGCCATAAAATATCCTCAGCGGTTTGTGCCCATTCGTGCTGGATTAAATAGTCAATTTCTTGCGCGCATAACGAGTGGCCAAAATCACGGCCTAAATCTTTTAATTGTGTAGCCTTCTTTAACACAGTTGAAATATTTGTACCATACTGCTGCAAGAGGCGCAGGATAAAATGCGGTGGAAATGCGGAGTAAGTTTTAAGACACGACTGAATAAACCCTTGGCGATCGAAGTAATTAAATTCTCCACCAGGCAACGGAAGATTTTCGGAAGAGGTTAGCTTGGCTTCGGGAAAAAAAGTGTGAATTTTATGGAAAGCTTCTTCAGCAAGTCGACGATACGTCGTGATTTTTCCGCCCAATACCGATAATAAAGGTGCTTGTTCGGTATTAAGCTCTAAGGCATATTCCCGAGTTAATTGCGCTAAATTTTCTGCTTGATTTTGCAGGAGTGGGCGTACTCCCGCATAGCTAAAACGCACATCTTGTGATGTTAAGCGTGTCCGTAAATATTGATTGGTGATCGCACATAAATAATCAATTTCGTCTGGAGTGATCGCAGCGTTGCGTGGATCACCCGTATAAGCCACGTCGGTCGTGCCAATCAGAGTAAAATGCTGTTGATAAGGGATCACAAAGACAATGCGCTTATCGTCATGTTGTAAAATAAAAGCAAACTCTTCGTTAAATAATTTATTAACGATAATATGACTGCCTTTACTCAGTGTCGTGGTATGGTGAGTGGGTAAATGCAATAAATCGTGTTGTACCTGAGAAATCCAGGGACCACTGGCATTAATTAATAGTTTTGCCGAATATTGGGTGCGTACTTGCTGGGATGAAACACAGGTGAGTTGCCAATGATGGTTAAAGCGTTCGATCTTTTCAAACTGTGTGTAGGTGTGAATGGAAGCGCCTAAATCGCGCGCTTGCATGGCATTCGCAATCACTAATCTCGCATCATCCACCCAGCAATCCGTATATTGAAAAGCGCTGGTAAAGCTTGGCTGCAATAAAGTTCCTGCAGGATGATGTTTTAGCGAAAGCATGGCACTTTTATTTAAAAATTTGCGCTTACCCAGATGATCATATAAAAATAAACCCGCGCGAATCAGCCATTTCGATCGTAAATGCTGGGCATGCGGTAAAATAAAGGTTAATGGGTAAATTAAATGGGGCGCTTTACGTAATAAAACTTCACGCTCGCTGAGGGCTTCGCGCACTAAACGAAATTCATAGTGTTCTAAATAGCGCAAACCACCATGAATTAATTTCGTACTCGCTGAAGAAGTGCCACTGGCTAAATCGCTTTGCTCACATAACAATACCGATAATCCCCGCAAAGCCGCTTCCACCGCTATCCCCGTACCATTAATGCCACCACCGATAATGGCAATATCGAATTGAGGTTTGGTTGTCATGACTTAACCTGTGACAGGATGAGATTGGTGAAAATTGTAATGGGTTGGAAGGGTTTTGCCAACGAGAAGATGAGGCATTTTTACTTTTTGTGGTGATAGCGTCTTCAAGCATGTTGAGTATCACGTTGCTTAATCTATACTCTTCACGCTTGAATTTTAGGCTTTGTTGCCGAGTTAAAGCTACGGAGGGATTGTATTCAGTATACACTTCTTCGTATCTTTAACTCGGCGCCTCGCCTAAAATCCAATCGTTTTGAGTATAACCTACAATTTATTACTGCTTCCAACTTCAATTCATGGGTGTTAAAGTGTAAGTTTATTTTCTGAATTGCTTTATTAAACGATGTTCATTGCAATAACTTTGAGTGTTAGGAGTATCGGAAGGAGGCGCTGAGATATTGGCGTTGCTCCATGAGTTGCATAAGAAGTTGCGATGATAAATCTGTAAGGAAGAACTTTTTAAACAAAATTCATATTGTTCGCGGATCAGTGCTATTAGTTGTTCATTTTGATTCAATGGGGATTTGAAAAAATAGCTAAGCTGAAATATATATTTTTTAATAATATGATCTTTTGTACTATTTAGGGAGTGAGAGTTGGGGTTTTGATTAATGTGTTCCTGAATGGATGCGGTAATTTTTTCTCGCACATTGATACATGTTATGTTAATTGATTTATTCAGTATTTCCTCTGAAAAAATATGGAAAGTAGTATTTGGTTTCAGTGATACAAGATAATATGTATCGGTAGTTTTTAGATGATCAGCATTTTTTCTGAGGGTTAATCCACCTCCCACTTTATCATTAAGAGTAGTAGTGATTTCAGTGGAATACGCATTTAAATCACCGTTGTTCCAACCATAGGTTAATTTATTCATATAAAAATTTTTAATTTTGGGATTATCCTTTAAATATTGTTCGGTAAACTTTAATAAACCATCTAAAATCCCCAAGCGTAATGATTTTTTACTTCCATATTTGGCATTGACCTCAAAAAAATTAGCCACTAAAACGATTTGATTATTAGAGGTAGTAGCAAGATAAAGCCAAATGAGTGCACATGGCTTTTGAGTGCCTAGGTCGATAACGACATGAAATAACATCGCATCATCCATTCTACGTTGTATCATAGCTGGGAATTGCGGGGCGTCAGTCGCAAGACAGCATCCAACATAGTCACCCAGGAATAATGTATCAGGATCGGATTTTTTCCATTGTAATGCTCTAAAATAATGAAAATTTGTCGAGTTTCTGTTTTTTTTAGAGGTGGTTGTATGTTGAAAATTTTCCTCCATAAGAATTATTTGCTGGTTATAATGCTGCATGAACTCACGTAGAGATGTTGTGGGATTTTCCTCTAAAAAACCAGTTATTTTTTTATTGGCTTTTATTAATAATTGCTTATTATTTTCCCTAGTAAGTGTCGAGAAAATGTGTTCGCTAGTTGGTGTTACTCCAGAGTGCTGAGAAGAAATCTGTTTAGACAGGCTCTGATAATATTCTTGTATTTTTTTAAGTATTTTGTCATTTTTTTGTCCTGATAATTGACTTTGATTATTGCTTAAGCTCTGTGAAATAGCTAAATCAATTTGTCTAAAATAATTCCATAATACTATCCATGGCGTTTTTTGATTATCTTCATTTTCAAGACTGCTAGTTGGAGCTTCAGAAACAATGAATTCAAAACATGGTTCATAATTTAAAGCAACTGTGGGATCGATGTCGTTTTCAAGAAGTATTTTTCTGATATTTTCATTATGCTGCTGTAAGGTTATCATTGCTTGAGATTGAGGAATATCTTGAGCTTGGTGAACACTATTTCCCAGCAAATCGCGCTTTAAGAAGCTAAAAAAAACATCACGAAATTGATCGTTTTGCATTTTTTGTGAAGCTGAAAATAGTTTAACCAATCTTTTTTCATCGATATTTTCAAATATTTGGGTGATTTGAACATCAGTTAAATTTTCTTCTGGAAGTAAAATCGTGATTATGTCTCTCATTAAATTTTGACTAAAATGTTTGAGACTGGAACTGTTCTCCGCTAGCTCAAGTAAGTATGTTTTTAATATTATGCTGCTGGGTGGATAGCCTGCTGAGGATGTATATAATAGTAACAAACGATACAAGCTCAAAAATTCGGATAATATTTTATTATGATCTGTAGATTCCATAATTTTTGCCATTATGTTTTTTAATACTGTGTCTAAAGAGTTATTTAAAAAATAAATTGTAAAACGGATATGTTTAAAATATCTCTCTAAAGGCAATAAAGAATGTGTCCCGCGCTCGTTACTTAATAAACTAATGGCTTTTTGGATATCTTTAACACCGTGTTTAATGGTTAATAACTTGCTGATGAAAAGAATTTTCCACAAGCTGTTTTCAAAAAATATTATGAAGTTGGTTCGATTATGAGGCTCTGTTTCTTGATTAATCATGTAACATTCATTATAGAATTGAATTATTTTTATGCGATCATTTGTGTCATTATCTATTGTGCTCATGCCCATATGGCGTATAATTATTTCTTCCATTAGCATGTCAGTAAATTGGTTCTTATTAGGCACGTCAGCAAGAGAAACTAAATTTTTCAATAAAGACTCTTGATCGTAATCGATATTTTTTAGATATAAATGCAATAAGGAAAATATGTGCAAGATATCATTTAATAACTCATCGCCGTTTAAATTATTTAATATATTTTGAATAGTGGCTTTTAGGCTGGGTGTTAAAGAGTCTTGAAAAACTGGAAGATGACTTAAATATATATTTAAAGATAACAGATTGTCTTTTAATTTTTTATTCAAGCAATAAATAGCATTTTCATCACCCAATAAATCCATGATAAAACAAATTTTTCTGTAGTTTTCTATAAAAAAATAGTCTACATCAATTTTCTGGTAATCTTCTACTTGTTGATTGATTTTCCCACATTGATAATAAAATTCAATTATTTCTTTAGGGTTTGATCTAAGCAGTATTAGTGAAAAAATACTTGACGGAATTGACTCTGGCGCAAGAGAATTGAGTGTTTTAATAAGTGATTTATTTAGATTGATAAACTGTTTACCCAAAAATTTAGATGAAAATATAATATCATTTGGCTCATGGATCATACCATCAGTTTTATTTAAACTTGGCAATTCAAAGCTTTTATCACAGGTAATACGTAATAAATAATAGGATAATTTAATGTCTGGCACTTGGTTTTCGATACAGAACAATTCTATATCTATGGTGCTCATGATGGTGTTAAAGTCATTTATACTGATATTTGGCGATATTAAATTCAGTAGTTTAAAGGTGATATCAAAGAGAACTATCATTGAGTTTGGTAGCTGGTTCCAATTGGTTTCCGATAGTTTTTCTTTATAAGTTTTCACAAAAGAAGAAAAATAATCAGTTAATAGTTTTTTAAAAGATTCTTTTTTATCGGTCGAATTGGCAATATTTTTTTGTATAATTAAAAATAGAATATGCTGTATAATTAAATGAGTTTCACTATCGTTTTTGGAGATAAGTATTTTTAGAAGTTCGGTAATTTGCTCTTCATCTATTTCTATACTGTGGTTAGAGCTTTCAAGTAGAGGTTGTATCCAAGTGAGTGTAGATAGTTGAGTTATTTCATGTATATGTTTAATTAAACATTCAAAATAGTTTGGATTATTTAAATCATAGGACATTTTTAGAAAAGTTTTGTGGTGATTTATTGCTTGTGAAAGTTCATTTCGATGGGAGGGGTTTTTTATAGAAAGTAAACTTGGCGCCAGCCTGTATTCTATGTGATAGTCATTAGGAATGTTCTGATGAATAAGGGTAGCTATTTTAGCAAGATAGTAATCTTTATTGCTCGGATCCACATTAAGTAAGTGAATGAAAGCAGTAATCAGCAATAAATAATGATCAAACGTTGTTCTGGCGATTTCTTCTTGTGGAATGAGGTTGCTTACTTCTTCAAGAAACTTTTTCATTAAATTGAGATATTGGATTGGAGGTGTATCACCTTTCTCTGTAAAGGCATCGATAATTCCTTCTAAAATCATTAAAGATATTTTTATCTCAAAATATTTAAACCACCTTATCAATTGATTTTCTTGCTCAGGCAAAATCTCTTCATCATAGGCAAAATTTTCTTTGATATTGAGAAGGTAAAAAATAAATGCTTTATGGTAGTTATTCAAAGATTGGTAAAATTCTTCTAAATTCATAATAGGGCTTTTATTGAAGTTGAAAAAGAAAATGTCACAGTGATTTTTTTATTATTGTTGTTCTGTTGTTGTTATTTTATTGTTTTTGTTATTTTCAATAATTTATTGTTATTATCTTTAAATCACTGTGACAGTTCCTACTATACCAAACGAAGCTTAAGAGAAACTTAAGCCAAGCCTTAAATTGAAAAAAAATTTTACAATGTGAATTTTTGGGGTGTTTCCCCTATTCACAGGCAACTCTACCGAATGCATTTCAAGATCCAAAGCGCTGCTTTAAGTGCGTTGGTATATTCAAGATCAATAGGTTAAGCTCGGTGATAGGGATGATTCGAGAGAATCGACCAGGCGCGGTAGAGTTGTTCGACAAGCACCAAACGGGCAAGGGGATGTGGGAGGGTGAGGTTCGACAGCGATAACTGTTCATTGGCGCGTGCAAGGCTTTGTGGGTGTAATCCTTCTGGCCCGCCAATTAAAAACACCAGTTCATGATACTGCCAATGTTGAAGTTTGTGTGCAAATTCTTCGGTAGAATATTGTCTGCCTTCCACACATAATGCCACCACCTGATCGCTGGGTTTAATGTGTTTCAGCATATGCTGGGTTTCGCGCTCCATTTGTTGAGTAATTTGTTGCTTGTCTTGGCGCTTTTGTAAGGGAATTTCAATCAGTTCGACAGGGTAATCCCGTGGCATGCGCTTGGCGTAGTCGTTAAACCCTTGATTTACCCAATCTGGCATGCGATTGCCAATGGCGATAATTTTTAATTTCATGATTTATACGGCAGATTCTTGTTGCGACGATAATTCTGGCGCGCCCCATAATTTTTCTAAATTATAAAATTCACGGGTGTCGGGCAACATGATATGAACCACCACATCGCCTAAATCGACTAATACCCATTGCGCATTGTCTTGGCCTTCGGTGCCTAGTGGGCTAAATCCTTGTTCTTTGGCATTGCGGATCACTTCATCACTTAAGGCTTTAACATGGCGCGTCGAGGTGCCACTGCAAATCACCATGGTATCGGTGATGGTGGTGAGCTTAGCAACATTGAGTTTAATAATATCATTGGCTTTGAGATCGTCTAATGATTGCATCACAATATCAATTAAAAGCGGGGTGGTCATGGGTGTCCTCTGGGATAAATTTTGCGGGTAGTGTAACCAGATTATCCCAAGATGTCATTATAACTTTTAGTGGACTGAGTTAAGCGGTCTGCTAACGTATTAATAAATATTAAGTACTAAATTAAGGTTTAGTGATGACAACTTCAATTAAACTCGATAGTGAAGTAAAAAGAGCAAGCTTTAAACAAGAAGCCTTACGATCTTGGGAATCTTATCAAGCAACAGGGCTGCATGTGACCAATCATGATCTTAGCACTTGGCTGCGAACTTGGGGTAAAGAGAGCAAAAAAGGTATTCTACCGAAATGTTACAAGTGATTATTTTCGACATCAAAAAGAATCTGGCTACGCCTAAAATTATTTTTGTAGTTGCTCTCGATCCAAACCATCAATTACCGACCGTGGTAGATAAGCCGCTAAAGTTGTTTTTTCTTCAGCAGATAGATATGAGTGTTGAACTGCAGTATTTTTTTTGGCAAGCGCAAGCTTAGCCAAGCACTGACGGATTTCTGTGGAAGAAATGGTCATTTGTGGACAATCGAGAAAAAAAATAGCGCCTGCTGGTTGCTGAATTAGATAGTGAGGATCAGCAATGATTCTCGGTTTTAATGGCGGTTGTTTTTCAAGAGCATCGCTAAAATTATAACTCATACGAGGGATAATAATTAAATGCGCTAGGCTTAAAATGGTTTCCCATTCATGCCAGCGAGAAAAATCAGCAAAAGCATCACTCCCTAAAATAAAAGCAAGACTTTGTTCAACGCCGATTTCGTGGCGAATTTCTTTTAAGGTGAGCACGGTATACGAAGGTGTCGCACGCTGTAATTCGCGTTCATCGATTTTGCAGTAAGGAAAATCATGCAGGGCGAGTTGCAGTAGGGTTAGCCGTTGCTCTGGGCTAAACTGCGCTGGGGATTTTAATACCGGAATTTTACAGGGAATGAAACGAATTTCTTCAATAGGGAGCTGTTGATAAACTTGTTGTGCCATGTGTAAATGACCTAAATGAACAGGATCAAATGTACCCCCTAAAATAGCAATAATTTTTTTCATGCGTGATTCACCCACAATTTTTTTCCTGCTAAGCGCAAACTCACATCGGTTAAAGCGATCCAGACATTTTCTTGTAACATTCCTTTGCAAAGTTGATCGATGCGCGCGCATTCGCTCAATAACGCTAAACAGCTAGCTAAGTTATGGCGTCGTAAAGCGGCTTGAAAATAAGGACGTCGTTGTGGCCAAAGGCTAAGCTGCGTGCAAAGACGCGTAAATTCAGCAGCAGAATGCTGGTGAAGCGTAACGCATTTACGAATATCTTGCGTCAGCGCCCAAAGACATAAAATAGGCTCTACTTGAAGTTGTTGGAGGGTTTCCATAATGTGGATGACACGTTCCACTTCACCTGCAATCGCAGCATCGCTTAAGGCAAAAATATCAAATTGAGCTTGATGTTGAATAATGGTATTAAGCATGGGCAGAGTAATAGTTTGTTGGCTGTATAATAATTTTAAGTGTTGTAAACACTGATCGAGCGCTAATAAATTGCCCTCAAACGTATAAGCCAGTTTTTCTAGACCAGCTGCTGCAATATTTAATTGATAATGTTGAGTTTGGTTAGCAATAAAATACGGCCATTGTTTCGGGGTAAGCGGCCAAATTTGAATAATAACACCGTGCTTTTCCAATTGTTTAATCCAAGCGCTACGAGACGTGGCGCTATCGAGTTTGCTCAATACGATGACGATAATTTTATTGGGGTTAGGGTGTAACGCATAATTTTTTAAAAAATCTGCTCCTGCTGTTCCGGGTTTATTGTTTGGCATGCGGATTTCAATCAGTGATCGCGGGTTAAATAAGGAAGCATGGGCGACACTATTTTCTAAATGCGACCAATTAAAATGAGCATCAATAAAAAAGACTTCGCGCTCACTGAACCCTTGCGCAGATGCCGCACCGCGAAGTTGTTCTAGAGTTTGTTCAACAAAAAAAATTTCATCACCCGTGATGCAGTACACGGGTGAGAGTGTGCGTGTGAGTGTGCTTGTTAACTCCTCACATTTTATTTTCATGAGGATGGTGTGGTTGTGGCGTTGGATTTTTCTAATTGTGCAATGGTATTTTTTGCCATAAGTTGGTTAATAATTTGATTACAAATATCACGGACTAATTCTGCTTTAATGGTGCGTTCTTGCTCGTTTGATCCTAACACTTGATTGGCGTTAGCAGTGAAGGTTTGAGAGGCTGAAACTTGACGCACAGGAATAATTTCTTTATCGCGATAATCGGTGACCCGGAACGTGGCGTAATAGGTGCCGGTGATGGAACTCGTTTGGCTGGGCGAATTAAAGGCGATAGAGGGTTGTGATTTAACATAGTATTCGGATAATACGGTTAACGTCACGCGGGATTGTTGCGGTAAATCGACTAATTGAATGCCTGAGCCTAATAAGGTTTGGCGTAATTCTTTGGTGACATCGCCTATAGGGCTGCGCGAGGTTAAATAGATGCGTTGCAAGGGCGCAGCTAATTGCGATTTTTCGCGTAATTGAAAATCACAGCCGGATAACATGACTAAGTTTGACACTAAAAAAAGACTTAAAATAAATTTTTTCATGGTTATTTCACTACTATGTTAATTAATTTTCCAGGGACGATAATCACTTTTTCACAGTGTTTACCACTTACAAAGCGTTGCACATTTTCTTCGGATAGGGCTAATTTTTCAATATTGGTATTATCCATATCGGTTGGCACACTGATTTTAGCGCGCAATTTGCCATTGACTTGCACGATCATATCGACTTCTTCTGATTTTAACGCGCTTTTAATAATTTTGGGCCAACTGGCTTTTAAAATATCGCTACCGTAATCGAGTTCTTGCCATAAGGTATGAGTGATGTGTGGGGTAATTGGATGCAATAATCGCAATAAAATACTCATGCCACCAGCAATTAAACGGTTATACAAGGCGCTATACGCATCACTGCTCTGACCATTGGCACCATCTGAATTTGGAATATCGTTTAAGATATTTAATAATTTCATGGCAGCCGATACCACGGTATTAAATTGACAAATTTCCATGTCATAACAGGCTTTTTTTAATATAGCGTGCGTTTCTTTGTGAATATTACGCAAGGTTTTTAACGTGGTGTCATTGATTTGTTGAGTGAGAGCAATCTCATCCCAATCAATGGGATTAAATTTACCTTTGTATTGATCATTATATTGCTGAATTAAAGTTTGATATTTATAGGCAAATTGCCATAACCGTTTTAAAAAGCGGTAAGAACCCTCAACGCCACTGTCTGACCATTCTAAAGATTGTTCAGGAGGTGCTGCAAACATCATGAATAAACGTAAGGTATCGGCACCATAACGATCAATTAATTCTTGGGGGTCAACCGTATTGCCTTTGGATTTTGACATTTTGGCACCATCTTTTAAGACCATGCCTTGAGTTAATAAACGTTTAAAGGGTTCATCGGAATTTAATAAATTTTCATCACGTAAGACTTTATGAATAAAGCGGGAATAAAGTAAATGCATGACAGCGTGTTCAATGCCACCAATATAATGATCAACCGGTACCCAATAATTAGCTCTGGCATCCAGCATGGCTTTATCTTGATTAAAACTGGCGTAGCGCGCGTAATACCAGGAGGATTCCATGAAAGTATCGAAGGTGTCGGTTTCCCTTCGCGCATTATTACCACATTCGGGGCAAATGGTTTGGTAAAATTCGGGCATGTTGTTTAAGGGAGATATTGCGCCAGTAAAAGAAACATTTTCTGGGAGTAATACCGGTAAATCTTTTTCCGAGACAGGAACATCACCACAATTATTACAGTGGATCATGGGGATTGGTGTGCCCCAATAGCGTTGGCGCGAGATACCCCAATCGCGTAAACGATAAGTAATTTTTTTGCGACCTTGTTTGTGTTGGTTGAGTTTTTCGGTAATAGCTTCACAGGCTTCAGTAAAATTAAGGCCATTGAATTCACCAGAATTAATCGTGCGACCTTTGTGAGTAAAAGCTTCTTCTTCTAAAATAATGGGAGAGTTATCGATGGGTTCAATGACTTGTTGAATCGGTAACTGATATTTTTGGGCAAATTCATAATCTCGTTGATCATGCGCAGGCACACACATCACTGCACCACTGCCATAATCCATCACCACAAAATTGGCGATCCAAATGGGCAATTTTTTTTGAGTGAGCGGATGGATAGCGTTAAAGGGAGTGACGATACCCCGTTTTTCCAGCGTCGCCATATCGGCTTCCGCGACTTTGATTTTATTACACTCATCGATAAATTGTTCTATGGCAGGATTATTTTTGGCTGCTAATTTTGCTAGAGGATGTTGAGCGGCAATCGCTAAATAGGTGGCGCCCATGAAGGTATCGGGGCGCGTAGTAAATACTTCTAGTGTTTGATCAGAATTTTCAACTTGAAAAATAATTTCAGTGCCTTCAGAGCGTCCAATCCAATTACGTTGCATGGTGCGAACTTGCTCTGGCCATTCGGTTAAATCGTCTAAACCTTTTAATAATTCTTCGGCGTAATCGGTGATTTTTAAAAACCACTGCGAAATTTCACGGCGTTCAATTAACGCGCCCGAGCGCCAACCACGACCATTCACCACTTGTTCATTGGCGAGCACCGTATTATCGACAGGGTCCCAATTGACAAACGAATTTTTGCGATAGACTAAACCTTTTTTGAATAATTGAATAAACAGCCATTGTTCCCATTGATAATAGTCTGGTTTGCATGTGGTAATTTCGCGCGACCAATCGTAACCAAAACCGAGACGTTGAAATTGAGTGCGCATTTTATGGATATTATCGTATGTCCACTGCGCCGGCGGAACGTTATGCTTAATGGCCGCATTTTCGGCCGGCAATCCAAATGCATCCCAGCCCATGGGTTGCAAGACATTTTTGCCTAGCATAAGTTGATAGCGAGTGATCACATCGCCTAAGGTGTAATTGCGGGTATGACCCACGTGTAAATGCCCGCTGGGATAAGGGAACATGCACAGGCAATAGAATTTTTCTTTACTTAAATCTTCTTTAACGGTAAACGTTTGTTTTTGTTGCCAATAGTCCTGGACACGTGTTTCCACTTCGGCTGGGTTATAGTGTTCTTCCATTGTGCTCATCTTCTTCATTTTACAGAAAGTAGCTAGGATACCGCAGTGGCTGAATTGTGCAATGGGTTTTTTGGGACGAGCTGTAAGTTTTGCAGGATTTTCGCACAAGTGCGAAAATCTTATTTTGTTAAATTTGGCTGATGGGGAAAACGAAACTACTATGACAGGGCGTAAAGCACCATTGAATGGTGAGTGATATAAAGCTCACCACGACTTATCTTTTTCTAATCCATCTTGCAAAGTAATATCCCATTTTTTCATTTCCTCCTGGAGTGATGGATCATGTTCAACGGCAAGCGCACAATCGTATAATATTTTTTCACTCTTTTTAACTTTTTGTTTAAAGAAGCATCTCAAACAATAACCACCAAAAAGAAACCATAATAAAAGCAGCACGCCATTCGGGGTGAGGTGAGTGATCGGGGTGGTGCCCTTCATGGCATAGACATGGCTTTGTAACACTGCTGGTTGAAATAGAGGGAGTGCGCTGATGACATTGCCTTTGGCATTGATAATGGCAGTGACACCACTATTGCTGGTGGCAATCACAAAGCGTCCTATCTCTAAGGCCCGAAAACGCGCCATTTGAAATTGTTGAATCGCCGCAAAGGATTTGCCAAACCAACTGTCATCGCTGATGTTAACAATGAGATCGGCATGATTAAATGTACTGATCACTTCATTGGGATAGGCAATTTCATAACATAAATAAGCAGCAATATTAAGATTCGCTAATTTAATTAAGGGTTGATGAAATTTTCCTGCGGTAAAATTTGACATGGGTAAATTAAAAATACCCGCAAAGGGACGTAAATAGTTTTCAAACGGAACGAATTCTCCAAAGGGTACTAAATGACGTTTAAAATAAATGCCATGTGCCGTGCCCACCGCTATTAAGGCATTATGATAATCAGGGCTATTAGGAATAGCAGTGGCAATGCCGGTTAATAAGGTTGAGTGATTTTTTAAGGCTAATTCTCGTAAATTATTTAAATATTCAGTTGCCGCGGTGTCGACCAAGGGAATAGCACCTTCAGGCCAAATAATCATGCGATCGTGCCAATAGGGCAGGCTTAATGAAAAATAGGTATTTAAAATATGAAAAACGCGCGATGCTTGCCATTTTACCGATTGTGGAATATTGCCTTGCACTAATGCCACTGAAATGGCTGAGGAATTTGGGCGAGTCCATGCAATGCGATTAAGCAATCCGCCACTTACAAAAATACCCATAAAAATAATTAATATCAACAGCGATCGTTTTAAAGCAGAATGCCATAAAAGATTGAGTAGCCCCGCGCAAAACACGCATAAAAAACTTAAGCCATAGACGCCGATCACAGGAATAAATCCACGCAAGCTCGAATTAATTTGACTATAGCCCAATAATAACCAGGGAAAACCGGTGAAAATCCAACTGCGCAACCACTCAACACTTACCCACAGCATAGGAAATAATAATAAATGATTGCTCAGCGCGTTGGCTTGACGGAAGCGCGCAAACAGACTTGAGATTATGGCAAAGAAGAGCGCAAGCACAACAATAAATAACACGGTTAATAAAAAAGATAAAAAAAATCCCGAGCCACTAAAACGATAAATGCTGATAAATACCCATGAGCAGCCTACAGCAAAGACACCACAACCAAATAAAAATCCTCGCCAAAAAAATCTGCGGGGAGACTGTGTGAGAATAAATAATAATAGGGCAGGGCTTAAAATGGCCAGAAAGCTTAAATAAAATGGTGCAAAGGCCAAAGGTAATATTGCCCCACTGAGTAAAGCAACCCCATCGCATTTTAATTGTGTGAGTGAGTGAATCCTAAGCAGTGATTTTTTCATGAATGATCATTTTTAATAAATGGACGCGACGTTTATCGGCATGAATGACTTCAAAATCAAAATCACCAATGCGCACGGTTTCACCTCGGCGCGGCAAGTGTCCTAAGGAGTTAATCACTAACCCGCCAATGGTATCAAATTCTTCATCTGAAAATTGTGTGGAAAAATATTCATTGAAATTTTCAATCGGCGTGCGAGCTTTGATAATAAATTCACTGTCATTATGACGTTTAATAAAGCTGTCTTTGTCTACATCGAACTCATCTTCAATATCACCGACAATTTGTTCTAAGACATCTTCAATAGTGACACATCCTGCGACTCCACCATATTCATCCACCACAATTGCCATGTGATGATAATTTTGGCGGAATTCTTTCAGCATGGCATCTAAGCGTTTACTTTCTGGAACAAAAATGGTGGGACGGATGATTTCTTCTAATTCAAAATCTTCACTCGGCTGAAAGGCGTAAGCTAATAAATCTTTGGCGAGCAAAATCCCAATCACATCATTACGATCGTCGCCCATCACCGGAAAACGCGAGTGTTTAGATTGAATAATAATGGGTAAAAAAGTTGCGGGTTCTGCATCGCTATCGATCGTAACCATCTCATGTCGCGGGATCATAATGTCGCGGACTTGCATTTCAGAAACTTGTAAAACGCCTTCAATCATACCAAGAGTATCGGCATCGAGTAATTGGCGATCTTCGGCATCACGTAATAAATTAACTAATTGTTCACGATCTTTAGGTTCGCGTAATAAGGCTTTGCTTAAGCGTTCGAGCCACGATCGTTCGGAGGAAGTTGGCGAGTCAGTTTTCATAGCGATGATATTTCTCCATACGGATTGGGGAATCCTAATTCTTTTAAGCAATCAATTTCAATCCCTTCCATGATAACGGCATCCGCTTTTTTAATGTGATCATAACCAATTAAATGTAAACAACCGTGGATCACTATATGGCACCAATGCGCAATGAGAGGTTTGCCTTGCATTTTTGCTTCGTGTTCGATGACGGCGGGACAGAGGATCAAATCTCCCAGCAGTGGCGTATCGAAAGGAAGGTTATGTGGAATATCAGCGGGAAACGATAAGACGTTGGTAGGTTTGTTTTTATGGCGATAATGAAAATTTAAGGCGGCGATTTCTTGAGTATCCACCAAACGAATACACACTTCACCTTTTTCGCAACGAGAAAGATAAGCCCTATCCACCCATAATTGCAGTTGCGATAATGTGGGTAATTCTAAAGCGTGAGACTCATTTTGCAATTCAATAATAATCGACATTTACATATCCGCATTTTTTTCGTGTTTATCATACGCGCGCACAATATCTTGCACGAGGGGATGGCGGACAATATCGCTAGGAGCAAATTGGGTAAAGCTAATGCCTTTGATATTATTTAAAATTGACATGGCTTGAATTAATCCCGATTGCACACCACGAGGTAAATCGATTTGGCTAATATCGCCAGTGATCACGGCTCGTGATCCAAAGCCAATACGCGTTAAAAACATTTTCATTTGTTCTACCGTGGTATTTTGGCTTTCGTCTAGAATGATGAAGGAATCGTTTAACGTACGTCCCCGCATATAAGCCAGCGGAGCAATTTCAATGATGTGGCGTTCCATTAATTTAGTGACTTTTTCAGCTCCCAGCATTTCGTAAAGTGCATCGTAGAGTGGTTTTAAATAGGGATCGACTTTTTGGGCTAAATCGCCGGGTAAAAACCCTAAACGTTCACCTGCCTCCACCGCCGGTCGAACCAAGACGAGACGTCGCACACTGTCTTGTTCTAAGGCGTCAATCGCACAAGCAACCGCTAAATACGTTTTACCCGTACCCGCAGGTCCAATGCCAAAATTAATATCGTATTTCATGATATTTTGTAAATAAGCGCGTTGATTTTTGCTGCGCGCTTTGACTAAACCTTTTTTGGTGGGAATGGTGATTTCTTCGGGTGGGGTTTTGCCATTACCACGTTTGGGACTGGTTTTAAATTCTTGCAAAATTAAGTGAATTTTATCCGGCGTTAGCGCTTCTGCGCTGGCAGTTTCGTTATACAGTTTGACGAGAATATCGCTGGCTGTTTTTACTGAACTTTCGCTGCCGGTGATTTGAAAAATATTGCCACGATTGTGGATTTGTATGCCAAGTTGGCGTTCTAATTGTCTTAAGTGCTCATCGCATTGGCCACAGAGACTGGCTAAGCGGCGGTTATCGATTGGGGTTAGGCTCACATTCTTCGATTGGATGATGGTACTCAAGTTATGTCATTCGCTCCGTTATTTCATTACCTCATATTATAAGGATAGACGAAACTAAGTAAAATAGTTTTTCTGGGTAGGAAAAAATTGTCGTGTCATCAGGCTAAGAGCATCTCGCCACGTAATGAGTTAGGCAACGCTTCGGTAATCTTGACGTCAACAAACTGACCTATCAAACGAGGTTGTCCCGTGAAGTTAACGATGCGATTATTTTCAGTGCGTCCTGAGAGTACGCGATCACTTTTACGAGAAGTTCCGGTGACTAAAATTTTCTGGGTAGTTCCGACCATGCTATCACTAATGGCTTGAGCTTGCGCTTTTAATACCGATTGTAAATGCGCTAAGCGTTCTTTTTTGACGTCCATCGAAATAGGATCATCTAATTCAGCCGCCGGTGTTCCGGGTCTTGGGCTGAAAATAAAGCTGAAAGAATGATCGAATTTGACGTCTTCAATTAATTTCATGGTTGCTGCAAAATCGGCATCGGTTTCGCCAGGAAAACCGACGATAAAATCCGAGGAAATGCTGATAGTCGGACGTACGCGACGCAGCGCGCGCAGACGTGATTTATATTCCAGTGCAGTATAGTTACGTTTCATTAACGCTAAAATGCGATCCGATCCGCTTTGTACGGGTAAATGCAAATGATTAGCAAGCTCAGGAATTTCGGCGTATGCCGTAATCAAGGCATCTGAAAAGGCAATCGGATGTGAAGTGGTAAAGCGCAAACGATCGATGCCATCGATAGCACTGCTGAGTTGGATTAGGGTCGCCAAATCGGCAATACCGCCTTCATGCGTGGCACCACGATAATCATTGACATTTTGACCTAAAAAAGTAATTTCGCGTACGCCTTGAGCGGCAAGTTGCGCTACTTCGTAAATAACATCGTCTAAAGGGCGAGAAATTTCTTCACCGCGAGTATAAGGAACGACGCAATAACTGCAATATTTGCTGCATCCTTCCATAATCGAGACAAAGGCACTTGGACCTTCCGCGCGAGGCTCAGGTAATTTATCGAATTTTTCAATTTCAGGAAAACTAATATCAACGACACCTTTTTTATTACCCCGTGCTTGATTCACTAATTCGGGTAAACGATGCAAGGTTTGTGGGCCAAAGACCACATCCACATAAGGCGCGCGTTTGAGAATATTATCGCCTTCTTGACTGGCCACACAGCCGCCGACACCAATAATCATATCAGGCTTTTTATTTTTTAAATGCCGCCAGCGCCCTAATTCCGAAAATACTTTTTCTTGCGCTTTCTCGCGAATAGAGCAGGTGTTGAGTAATAACACATCAGCTTGCGCAGGATCATCTGTAGGTTCACACGCATAGGCTTCTCGCATGACATCCAGCATTTTGCTCGAGTCATATTCATTCATTTGGCAACCTTGAGTTTTAATGTATATTTTTGTGGTCATGAATTCATACTTTCCATTGGCCTTTTTCAAAGGCGTACAGTTTACTGATTTTGCCGTCTTAAAGAAAGAGAATTCTAGCACTGAGTAAGGATGCGAAGTGGGTATTTTAAAATGAGTTTCATGTTTTCTGGCAAGATAGAAACCCCTATCGCGCTGAGTGGCACCTCAAGATGCTTACCGTATCTTGAGGTGCATTGGGCATAGATGACCTATTTTTTAAACGTTAGTATTTTCTGTGGTTTGGGTTCCTCATTAAGTCGTTGCTCGAATTGAGTGTGTGTGCCAAGACCAACAATGTCTTGCAGTTCGGTAGAAAGTGCGCCTAACTGTATTGATTTTTTCCAAGAGCTATACACTTGATCCAACAATCCGTCGCGATTGGGGTGAGGTTTACCGCCGTTATGTTTGGCATAATTATCAATGGTTTCTCGTAATGATCGCATATTTGTTTTAGCATCTTGCAAAATTTTCAATGTGGCTTCATCGTAATCCGGTAAGGGTTGATAGGGATATTCCATAGCCTCCTCAGATTCGTCATCACTAACTATTTGACCATTCATACCGTGAGATGAAGAATGAGCTTGCTTCAATTGAGCTTCGTCTTTTGCTGAAACTTGAGTATTAACCGTGGTATTTGAATTACTGATGGGAACATTATCAGGCAAAGCTTGATAAGCATCCCCAACGCTGGAAGCGCTACTGTTAGGACTAACAAAATTTACTAGGGAAGAAAAAGTAGAGCTGTTTGAAGTAGAACGGTTTGAATTATTTTTTTCATTTGGATTTGGCATGATATTTTCCTCTTATTGTTATCTATCATTGTAACTATAGATCGTGTTCAAAATTTGTCCAGTATTGATGCGATAAATTTAACGCGGTTTTTCACTTTTTGAGAGAGGAAAGCTAGGCTGGTGTGTTACTTAAGGCTAAGTAATAGTGATGGTGCAAAACATGTGTGGGCAATTTTATCGTTGATAACAACACGACTGAGAAAATCATGGCCTGATGTTAAGATTATATTAAGATCTGATAGTGGATTTTGTCGTGTTCGGATGTTGCGTGGGTGTGAACGAAATAAGGTGATTTATATCATGGTCAAATTGTGAGTATAGTTTAAAAAAAATGAATTGGGTAAACTCATCATTATAGAATTACTAACCAAGTGAACATTATGACAGCAGACTATGACCTCATCGCGAAATCATATATACAAACCGTAGATGCAAAACCAATCCATATCTACTACGAACGACCCAATCTATTATCTTTACTACCAGCGAATTTAGAAAACCTCAATATTCTCGACTTAGGATGTGGTTCAGGTTGGTATACTGAAACCCTCTTAAACCAAGGCGCAAAAGTGACTGCGATCGATAATTGTGAAGAGATGGTGACATTTACAAGAAAACGTGTAAAAAGTCAGGCGCGATGTATTCAAGCAGATTTATCAAAACCCTTATTGGATCTAGACGATAACAGTTTTGATATTTTAGTCGCACCACTAGTTATACATTATATCGAGAATTGGTATAGCTTATTTGCAGAATTGAATCGCGTGTTAAAACCCGGTGGCCAATTTATATTTTCAACTCACCAACCACAAGCCGAAGGGTTTTTGTTTAATCTGGAGAGTTACTATACTAAACAAATCTTAACAGATACCTGGGATAATATTGGTGAGGTCAAATGGTACCATCATACCTTGGAAGAATTGATTAATGCGCTGTGTGATAATCACTTTATTATAGAAAAGCTACTAGAGCCTCAGCCATTGGCTGAAATGGAAATTGCAAACAAAACCATGTTTGATAATATTTGCAAGCACCCCTGGTTTTTATTTATGCGAGCTCGTAAATCGGCATAACTGAGAGAGAACGTAGAAGCAAAAATTGTAATGTCAGAAGAAACAACTTTTATACTGTAACAAGAGTGAAGGCCGTGCTAAAGCGTTACTACGTGTATCTACTAGAATGCGAACACAATCGTTTTTATACCGGGATCACCACCGACCCCGAGAGGCGTTGGCAACAGCACGTCTCTGGGCGCGGTGCTAAATTTACGCGGGCATTTAAACCGTTAAAAATGGTGAGAGTATGGGACGTTGGCGAATCACGTGCGCTGGCACAGAAAATAGAATACCAAATTAAACAATTATCACACCAAGAAAAAAAAATCTTAGGAGCAGATTATCCTGCCATAAGTTGCGCAGGTTTTTTATTACCACACGATTTATCGTCATGAATAATCGGCGCAGCAGGCACCGATTGGCAAAACGTTTCGCGAATAAAGGGTAATAAGAAAAATGAAAGTCCAAAACAAATTGGAATAATACTCAACGCAAATTGATAATCATGCAAGCTATAAATGCGCACGTGATGATGCAAGGTGCCTTGCCAATAACTGTCGAGCACATATCCAATCACGGCTTGTAAAATAGCTGTGCCTAACATCGTTGACATGTTGGCAAAGCCAAGGGCAGTGGCTGCGGATTTGGCTGTCGATAATTCACGGACGATAGCAAATACTAATAAAAAACTACTAGAACTAAAACCAAATAAAAATAAATTTAATCCTAATAATGCCGGTGAGGCCGTTAAATAAATAATCATTAGCGCGTTAACAAAACTCACACTGGCACCAATAACCAGAGGTAAACGTCGACGGCCTAATAAATTAGAAAATAAACTCCATAAAGGTGAGCCTATGGCCGCACCTAAATAAATTAATGAAATATAACCGGCCGCTATCGGGCGAGTGAAATGATAACACGTGGTTAAAAAGGGTACGCCCCATAACGCAGCAAGAGCGGGTGTCGGTGCAAATACTAATCCGGTGTAGACGGTGGCTAAACGGATATGCTGATTTTTAATGACAGTATGTAAATTTTTCCACAAACTGTCGTGAGGTTTTTTTAAGGAAGGTGTGGAAGCATCGCGAACAACGCTGAATAATACTACTGCTATGACACTGCCAATGATTCCTAGCACAATCATGGTCTCACGCCACCCGCAGGTATCGACCAAAAATGCTAAAGGTGCTTGTCCTCCTGTCGCACCTAACATACCTAACATTACGGTTAAACCCGCCACAATAGCAAAACGATTTACCGGAAACCAAATGGCTGCAATTTTTAAACAACCAATGGCCGCGAAAGATGAACCGATGCCAATCAATAAACGTCCACATGCCGCCGAGGCAATGTGAGACGCCAAAGAAAAAATAAGACAACCCAGACCACACAATAAAGCGGCAACACCGAGTAAACGCCGTGGACCAAAACGATCTAACAGCATGCCAACCGGAATTTGCATTAAGGCATAAGCATAAAAATAAATCGAGGCCAGATAACCTAAACCTTCTGCGTGAATATGAAAATCTCGCATTAAATTCTGACCCATTACGCTGGGTGATACTTGTAATAGACATTCGTAAAAATAAAATAAGGCGGCGGTTAACCACATTATCCATAAAAACCGCGACGAGTAAGAGTGGTTAAAATTTTGCATAATATTAATCCTGGCATCCTGTCAATTGAGTGAGATAGTAAATTAGATACTTGTTAAATGATGAGCGATTTTAACCCTATGTTGTTATGGTCATTCTCTTAAGTTGTGTTAATTTGCTGTGAATAAATAGGGTATAAGTTATTTTTATGACCAATCTGTGCTGGCTTTGAGAATGCGATCACAAATTCCAGCCCATTGATTTTCTGAAGGTGGCATTTCTATCGCAATCGCGCGCAGACCTGCGTTATCGGCTTGAGTGAGTTGATAATATAATTCGTAAGCGGCTGGTCTGGGTTGTGCTGGCATTGTGTAGTGTTGAATGTGGGGAGGCAGTGGCTCGGTTAAGGTAAATGAAATTACGTAGAGTTGATCCGCGTAACGTTTTTTGAGCTGTGCTAATTCTTGGGAATTTCTAAAAATGAATAATGGCGTGCGCGGTTGATAATGCGTTTTTAAAACGCCTGGCGCGCGAACGGTAATATTTTTTTCCAGTGCAATAGGCAACGCGATAGTGTGTTCTATTTGCGCTGCTGAAATCATGCCATGACGTAGGATTCGCCATTCATTTTTTAATCGCGCATCGACGATAGTTGATTCAATGCCAACACTGGAACGACCGCCATCTAAAATGGTTAAATGAGCATCGGGAAAATGCGCATCGACATGGTGAGCGGTAGTGGGGCTTAATTGTCCAAACGGGTTAGCAGAAGGCGCAACCACGGCACTGTTTAATTTTTCTAATAAGCTTTGCGTTAATGGATGATTAGGGCAACGCACGGCCACACTTTCTTGTCCACCGGTGATGAGATCACTGACCGAAGATTTTTTGGGCAAAATTAAAGTTAATGGACCTGGCCAAAAGGCGTGAATTAACGGCTCCACATAATCAGGAATAGAGTGAGCAATTGCTGATAAAAAACTAGCATTGGCAATATGAACAATTAACGGATGATGCAAAGGACGATTTTTTAACGCAAATACTTTTTTCACGGCATTTTCTTGGCGAAAATCGGCGGCTAATCCGTAAACAGTTTCAGTGGGTATCGCCACTAAATTACCTTGCTTTAGTTCTTTTACAGCAAGTTCAATATCGCGAGTTATTAAATTCATGTGCTTAGCCTAATTTTTTTAAGAGTAATGCATTGACGGTATCGGGGTTGGCATTGCCTTTGGTGAGCTTCATGACTTGCCCAACAAAAAAGGCCAATAATTTTGTTTTACCTCCGCGATATTGCGCAACCTGATTGGGATTTTGGTGGATAATTTCATCAATCATTTTTTCTAATTCACTGCTATCGTTTAATTGCACCAGCCCTTTTTCACGGATGATAGCGTCAATCGATTGCTGAGTATTCAATTCAGCAAAAATAATTTTCGCTGCTTTGGCTGAAATGGTATCGTCATGAATGCGCAGCAATAAATCGGCAAATTGCTGCGGTTGAAAAGGCAATTGTGTGAATTCAAGTTGATGTTTATTTAAATAGTAAGACATGTCACCCATTAACCAATTTACGATTAATTTAGCGGGGAGTGTGGGGTTAATGGCTAAAATCGTTTCGAAATAATTAGCGAAATGAATATTGCTAATTAAAAATCCTGCATCTTCTTGAGATAAGGAGTAATCACATTGATAGCGTTGCAGTTTTATTTCGGGTAATTCGGGCATGGTTTTTTTAATATCAGCGATAATTTTTTCGTCGATGATTAAGGGTAATAAATCAGGATCGGGGAAATAACGATAGTCGTTAGCATGCTCTTTTTCACGCATGGAACGCGTGCAATTTAATTCTGAATCGTAGAGTCGCGTTTCTTGAATAACCTTGCTTCCGTGTTTAATAAGATCAGTTTGCCGCTCAATTTCATAATTAATGGCTTTTTCAACAAAACGAAAGGAATTAATATTTTTAATTTCGGCACGAGTGCCTAAAATAGAGCTGCCTTTGGGACGCACCGAAACATTGGCATCACAACGAAAAGAGCCTTCTTGTAAATTACCATCACAAATATCTAAATAGCAGACTAACGCGTGTAATGCTTTCATGTAAGCAACGGCTTCTTTGGCAGAGTGTAATTCAGGTTCAGATACTACTTCAATTAATGGTGTGCCAGCACGATTTAAATCAATGCCCGTTTTATGAGGCCGTACTTGGTGAATAGACTTTCCGGCATCTTCTTCTAAATGCGCACGCGTAATATGAATGATTTTTGCAGAGCCATCGTCTAAATAAATGGGTAATTTTCCGTGGCTGATAATGGGTAATTCCAATTGACTGATTTGATACCCCTTGGGTAAATCGGGATAAAAATAATTTTTACGGGCAAAAACACAACGTTTAGCAATTTCACCTTGAATGGCTAATCCAAGCTTAATCGCTTTGCGCACGGCCTCTTGATTTAAAACCGGTAATACACCCGGTAAACCTAAATCAATTGCGCAGGCTTGATGATTGGGTTTTGCGCCATACTGCGTGGATGCTCCAGAAAAAATTTTACTCTGGGTATTTAACTGAACGTGAATTTCTAAACCAATAACTGCTTCGTATTCCATGATTTTTCTCACTTGATTAAATCTGGGGTGCGCAAATGCCAATCGCTAACTTGTTGGTATTGATGAGCGGCATTTAACAAGAGGGTTTCACTAAAATGATTACCGATTAATTGCATACCTAATGGCATGTTATCAGAAAAACCAACTGGAAAAGCAATCGAGGGAATGCCGGCTAAATTAACGCCGATACCATAGTTATCGGCTAAATACATGCTGAGTGGATCTTGTTTTTTTTCGCCTAATTTAAATGCGGTATTCGCGACGGTGGGTGATAAGATAAAATCGACCTGTTGAAATGCCTTAGCAAAATCTTGGCTGATTAAACGACGAATTTTTTGCGCTTTTAAATAAAATGCATCGTAATATCCCGCTGATAAAGCATACGTACCAATCATAATTCGGCGTTTCACTTCATCACCAAAACCTTCACTGCGGGTGCGTTTATAAAGATCGTCTAAATTACGGGGATTTTTACAACGGTAGCCATAACGTACGCCATCATAGCGTGCTAAATTAGAAGATGCTTCAGCCGGAGCGATAATGTAGTAGGCGGCTATTGCGGCGTGATGATGAGGTAAATCCACTTCAACAAAATTAACGCCCATTTTTTTGAATTCAGCAATTGCATTGTCGAAAACGTGACTAAGGGTTGCAGATAAATTAGGGTTAAAAAATTGTTTAGGTAATCCGATGGTTTTATTTTTTAAAGAATGTGTTAATTGCGCTGTGTAATCGGGTGTTGGAATTTCGACACTGGTAGAATCGTTGGGATCAAAACCGGCTAATACATTCATCCATAAGGCCGCACATTCTGCGCTGCGCGTCATCGGGCCTGCTTGGTCTAAACTGGAGGCAAACGCTATCATGCCATAACGCGATACTAAGCCATAAGTAGGTTTTAATCCCGTGAGTCCGCAAAATGCTGCGGGTTGACGAATTGAACCACCAGTATCACTGCCACTGGCGGCAGCGCATAAACCGGCGGCTACCGCTGCAGCAGAACCTCCAGAAGAGCCACCGGGGACAGTCGTTAAATCCCAAGGGTTTTTAACCGCGCCGTAATAACTATTTTCATTGGATGAGCCCATGGCAAATTCATCCATATTGGTTTTACCAAGCATCACGCAGCCGGCATCTTGGCAATTTTTAATGATAGTAGCATCGTAGGGTGCGATAAAATTATCGAGCATTTTAGAACCACAGGTGGTTCTAATGTCTTGAGTGCAAAAAATATCTTTATGAGCCACGGGAATTCCACACAGAGGATGTGCTTGTTGTTTGGCAATCAATTCATCTGCTTTTTTGGCTTGATTTAACGCTGTTTCTTCGCACACCGTGATATACGCATTCAGCAGTGGATTTAATGCAGCAATTTGATTTAAATAAGCACTCGTGAGTTCGAGGCTAGAAATTTTTTTTTGTTGAAGCTGCTTGCTTAATTCACGCAGCGTTTGAGTGAGCATATTATTTTCCTTCTTCAATCACTTCAGGCACTAAAAATAAACTGTCGGTGATTTCTGGTGCTAATGCCAGAAAAGTAGCATGTTGATCGGATTCGGTGATGATGTCTGCGCGAAGACGTTGGGAAAGATCAAGGGGATGTGTCATCGGTTCCACATGGTCGGTGTTAATAGTATCTAATTCTGAAACTAAATTCAGAATGTTATTGAATTGTTCGATATATTTTTCTACCACATCAGAATCCAAAGATAGGCGTGCAAGATGAGCCATGTGCTGTAAGGTTGTGTTATCAATTGACATGAAAAAAGTGCTCCGTAAATGCAATAGGCGGCATTATAGCAAAATGCTTTTAAATTGGGATATTTAAAAGGAGATATTGCAGTCTTCTTTTATCCCGCAACTTAGCTGGCAAGCGGTATAAATCCCTTCCACGTGCAAGCAATTTGGGGTAGAGTATGCCGCGGCATCTGGGTTCTTGCTGGCAGGTGTCACTCATGTTGAGAAATTTAGCAAACACTGGGGCGTTTTAACCATTCGCTATAGAATTGGCAATACGTCCTATATTAGTAGAGGCGAAAGGATAGCAATGTTTAAAAAATTACGTGGCATGTTTTCCAACGATTTATCAATCGATTTAGGTACAGCGAATACCTTAATTTATGTTCGCGGTAAAGGTATCGTCTTAAACGAACCTTCAGTAGTGGCCATTCGTCAAGATGGCGCGGGTCGTAAAGTGGCAGCGGTTGGCATTGAAGCAAAAGCGATGTTAGGTCGTACCCCAGGTAACATTACGGCAATTCGTCCGTTAAAAGATGGGGTGATTGCGGATTTTTTTGTGACTGAAAAAATGCTGCAGCATTTTATTCATAAAGTCCACGAAAATCGTTTTTTACGCCCATCCCCGCGGGTCTTAGTGTGTGTTCCTTGTGGTTCTACTCAAGTGGAACGCCGAGCCATTCGTGAATCGGCCTTGGGTGCAGGTGCGCGTGAAGTTTATTTAATCGAAGAACCCATGGCGGCTGCTATCGGTGCTGGGTTACCCGTCGAAGAAGCCAGTGGTTCTATGGTGGTGGATATTGGTGGAGGCACGACGGAAGTGGCGATCATTTCCTTAAGCGGAATTGTTTATGCCTCTTCTGTGCGAATTGGGGGCGATCGTTTCGATGAAGCCATCATTAACTATGTGCGCCGCAATTACGGTAATTTAATTGGTGAAACCACGGCAGAACGCATTAAAACCGAAATTGGCACCGCCTATCCTAATAACGAAGCAAAAGAATATGAAGTTCGTGGACGTAATTTAGCCGAAGGCGTGCCACGGAGTTTTATGCTCAATAACAGTGAAATTTTGGAAGCGATTCAAGAGCCTCTTTCTGGAATTGTTGGCGCGGTGCGTGGTGCATTAGAACAAGCTCCACCCGAATTAGCCGGTGATATCGCCGAGCGCGGCATGGTTTTAACGGGCGGTGGCGCGTTACTTCGCGATCTCGATCAACTGTTAATGGAAGAAACAGGATTACCGGTCATCGTTGCCGAAGAACCATTAACCTGTGTCGCGCGCGGAGGTGGTCGGGCACTCGAAATGATGGAAATGATGGGCGGTGATTTTCTCTCAACGGAGTAATTAGCCATTAAATTAATTTTTAAACGGGGTCCCTTACTCGGACTACGTCTAGCATGTTTAATAATCGCTGCGATGATCTTAATTTTTTTAGATCATCGTAGTGCTGTTATTTCGCCGCTGCGCCGTTCTTTAGAGATTGCCCTCACGCCGCTGCAATTCCTCGTCAATTCTCCGGCAAATGTCTTTGATGAATTGCATTCCAGTTTACGTACTCGTCAACAATTAGAACGTGAAAATGCCAAATTGCATGCTCAAGCATTATTACTAGAAGCACGCGTGCAAAAATTATTAGCGATTGAAGAAGAAAATTCACAGTTAAAAAAATTGGTTAACTCGGCGCAAAAGGACAATACACGATTATTAGTTGCCGAATTATTAGCCGTTGCGACTAACCCTTTTGCGGAAGAAGCGGTGCTCGATAAAGGCAGTATGCAAGGTGTTTTTGTGGGACAACCCGTACTCGATGCCTATGGTGTGATGGGACAAATTATTGCGGTGAATCCATTCACCAGTCGGATGATGTTAATTTCCGATCCGCGCAGTGGGGTTCCTGTCGTCGACTCGCGCTCTGGATTACGCGCTATTGCTAAAGGTGCGGGATCGTCCACTCGTTTAAATTTAATCGATGTACCCGAAACCGCCGATATTACCTTAGGTGATGTCTTCACGACTTCAGGATTAGCGCAACGTTATCCGTATGGCTATCCAGTCGGAGTGGTAACGAATATCCAGCACAATCAAGATGATTTATTTGCCACGATTACCTTAAAACCTTTTGCCCGAGTGAGTCGCTCACGCGAAGTTATTTTAATTTGGCCAACTCATGCAGTTCCCGAAAATGCCTTAGCGAAACAATTAATGGCTATGGATAAAGATCAAGAAATCGCAGCACACAATCAACAACGAGTGGTTACACCATGACTAAAAGCGGTTTGAATTTATTACTGATTATTAGCGCAAGTATTATTACGGCCTTTATTTTAATTGCACTCCCATTGCCCGAATGGTTTGAACCGTTAAGGCCGGCGTGGGTTGCTCTTGTTGTTATCTATTGGACCATGGCACTTCCCCATCGTTTTAGTATTGGTTGGGCGTGGATAACCGGAATATTACTCGATATTTTGCAAGGAACTTTATTAGGCAGTCATGCTTTGGCGCTCGCCGTGGTTGCGTATATTGTGGCAAAATGGTACGTGCGTTTGCGCTTATTTTCATTACTTCAACAATCATTATTTGTTTTATTATTTTTATTGCTGTATCAACTATTATTATATTGGCCTCAAGCGGCACTCAAGCATGAATCCGTACCCTGGTTATTTTGGTGTTCTCCGTTATTAGGCATGGCGTTATGGCCATGGGTTTATCATACTTTGCGTGGTGCACGGAGGCGTTTTCGCTTAGTATAAATTTCTCTTATGGATAAGTTTAAAAATGGGTAAATCTCATCATCGCAGAAAGGGAAAATTTTGCACTTCCAAAAAATTGGGTAGTGATCATCGTTGGCGATTTTTTATTGAAAATAATCAGAAGCCTCGCACTGCATCTCAGCAAATGCGTCCACCCATAAACTCTAAGCCCAATCAAAATAATTTAAGCAGATTTTTTTTCTTATTGTTGCTGTTGTCAGGAACCGTGAGCACCTGTGCGTTAGCCATTAATCATTGTAACGCCAGTGGAAAATGTGGAACCAATGAAAATGAAACTCGGGATAATTCTCTTGCAAGAGATCAACACAAACCAGTTGATCCTGAACAATTCTGTGAATCATTGCGTAATCCTGCTTTAAAGGCTTCGGCGAGTAATGTGCCCGAAAATACACAAATCGTGCCATTTCCGGTTGAATATACGGATGAGTCTTATCAAAAACAGCGAGCGCATGCCTTGTTAGCAGTGAAAGATCAACAACCCTATAGATTGACTGAGCATGATATTAGTAAAATAAATCAATATAACAAAGCGAAGGATCAAAGAATTACTGCGATTAGAGATTTTTTAGATAAGCAGCTAGCAAACTATCTAATAGATAACGCTCAGCAAATTTCAGATGATATCGCTGAAAAAATTCATTTGCTGATGTTTATTTTTACCCATGGTGGAGCGTATAGGGTCAAGAATTCCAATAGTTGCTCAGAGCATGCCGGTCATTATGTGATGAGTTTATTGAATACAGTAATGGATAAACCAGTGACCTATAAAATTCTGCTAACAATAGTAGGCAAAACCGTAAAATATCGTGATTCTGCGGCATTTTTATTATTTGAACATGTTTATGTTGCTACTGTTCATCGTAAAATACACTTACCGACGCTCAAAGATACCCGAGAATTAGCGCAATTTATTAAAAAAAACCAAGGAAAATTCTGTGATAATTGGTGGCCTTATTTACAGGCACCCAAAGATAATCCATTTTTCGATGAATATCAGGCCTATCCTCTGCCTATTACAAACATTATTGAAATCGATCCGCAAGATTTTCAAACGGGTTTATTAAAAGACATTACATGTTTGTTGCAAAAAGAGCTTAAGCGTTATCACGAATCCGCGGGTGATCAGAATGTCCGCATAAAAGCACAAATCAGAAGTTAGCGTTTATCCTAAGCTTTGTTCATGTTAGAGTAAACTATCTGTTTTTATCAGGATCACACGATGTCAAACCAGTCACTTATCGAAGTTAAACGCACCTTATTAGAACCCGCTGGATTAACCGAGCAACATTTACAACGCATTTTAGGGAATATGTTAGGGAATGTCGTGGATGCTGCCGATTTATATTTTCAAGCGATTCGCCATGAATCTTGGGTATTAGAAAATAGTATTATTAAAGAAGGCAGTCATAATATCGATCGCGGTGTCGGTGTGCGTGCAATGAGTGGGGAAAAAACGGGTTTTGCTTATTCAGATGATATTATTTTACCCGCGCTAGAATCAGCAGCGCTTGCTGCCAAAAGCATCGCTAAAGTGGGAGGTAATCAACGCGTACAAGCCTGGAAAACTTCACCGGGGTTGGTACTCTATCCCGCTCTCGATCCCATTGATAGCTTAAGTGAACAACAAAAAGTTGCACTCTTGCAACGTGCCGATCGATTGGCGCGTCAAACCGATCCGCGAATTAAAGAAGTGACAGTTTCGTTATCGGGTGTTCATGACGTGGTGTTAATTGTGGCGAGTGATGGTACGTTTAATTCCGATATTCGTCCTCTAGTACGTTTTAATGTGACTGTCATCGCGGAAGAAAATGGCCGTCGTGAACAAGGCTTTGCAGGAGGTGGCGGTCGCTACAGTTATCAAACGATTATCGATGAAAACTTAGTTGAAAAATTTACTCAAGATGCGGTACGTCAAGCGTTAATTAATCTTGATGCTATCGATGCGCCGGCAGGCAGTATGCCGGTCGTGTTAGGGTCTGGTTGGCCTGGGGTTTTATTGCACGAAGCGATTGGACATGGTTTAGAAGGCGATTTTAATCGCAAAGGCAGTTCCGCTTTTTCTGGAAGAATTGGCGAACGTGTTGCAGCACCGGAATGCACTGTCGTGGATGATGGGACCTTAAGTGGGCGCAGAGGTTCTCTTAATATCGATGATGAAGGCGTTCCCACGCAATGCACGGTATTGATAGAAAATGGTATTTTAAAAAATTATATGCAAGATAAATTAAACGCACGCTTAATGAATATGGCACCCACTGGTAATGGTCGACGAGAATCGTTCGCGTGTTTACCCATGCCACGCATGACTAACACCTATATGTTAGCGGGTAAACATAATCCTGCAGAAATTATCGCCACGGTAAAAAAAGGCATTTACGCAGTCAATTTTGGCGGTGGACAAGTCGATATTACTTCTGGAAAATTTGTTTTTGCGGCGAGCGAAGCCTATTTAATTGAAAATGGAAAAATTGGTGCACCCATTAAAGGCGCTACTTTAATTGGTAATGGCCCCGATGTATTAACTCGTGTTTCGATGGTGGGAAATGATTTAGCGCTGGACACCGGTGTGGGAGTCTGTGGCAAGGAAGGGCAATCCGTTCCGGTGGGAGTGGGTCAACCAACATTACTCGTAGAAGGATTAACCGTGGGTGGAACTCAACAAGGATGATGTTAATGCGTTATTATCGGCAATTTATCGTCAATATTTTTCTGATTATTTTATTAAGTGCCTGTAGTCACTCGCCAAAATTACACCCTTTACCCAAAGATGGCGTGATTTTAGCGTTTGGCGATAGTTTAACGTTCGGTACGGGCACGAGTTCCGTCAACAGCTATCCCAATGTCTTATCGCGTTTAACAAAATATAAAGTGATTAATGCTGGCGTACCAGGCGATACTACCGCCGATGGTTTAAAACGCTTACCGGAAGCGTTAGAAAAAAATAAACCCGCGTTAGTCATTTTATGTTTAGGCGGTAACGATATGCTACGCAAAGTTCCCGCTATCCAAATTTCCGATAATTTATTTAAACTCATTAGCCTGATTAAAAATGCTCATGCCCAAGTCGTGGTATTGGCCGTGCCTCAACCTAAAATTTCCATGGATCCACCTGATTTTTACGCCGAGATTGCGAAAGAGCAACAGGTTCCCGTGTTAGAAGATTTAATTTCCAACTTATTCAAACAACGCCATTTAAAATCCGATAC
The DNA here is from genome assembly GCA_026125385.1 of Legionellales bacterium. NCBI lineage: Bacteria > Pseudomonadati > Pseudomonadota > Gammaproteobacteria > Legionellales > Legionellales bacterium. The sequence goes on along the minus strand of JAHCLG010000011.1, from coordinate 12,344 downwards.
TATTCATTTAAATGCCGAAGGTTATCGTTTATTAGCGGAGGGGTTGTTTGTTGAGTTGCGAAAGTTGGGGGCGTTGGGTTAGGGGGCATTTTGTGGAAAAAGCTTAAAAGGGACAACTAGTGGTTTAGACAAAATTATAATGGGTTATGAATATTTCAAGCAAGACTGTTATTAATGTCATTTATTTTCTCATTTAACGCTTTGCTTTATTTTCAAGCAAAATAAAAGTTTCGTACTAGACTAATATTAATAGCAACAATATCTGGAGATATCATAATGAAAAAACTCATTGTAGCCCTCTCAATATTAAGTGTTTCAGTAGTCTCTTATGCTGGTAATATGCAAACTCAAGGCAGCTCTGTTGCTACAATATACACATGCCCAACAATATCTAGCACAATAGCAATCGGGGAAGAGTTGGACGGGCGATGGATTATTAAGAGTGATAGCCTTAAATTCGGTTATGTAATTTATGGTTGGCTTAAAATTACACAAGAAGATATAGATGTTATCTCTTGGCGGGGTTCTAATACTGTTCAGTGTTCATACTCAATCAAGTATGGCGCGTCTAAGTTTCAGTTAGTATATAACGGAAGTGTGAAAAATTGTACGAAAAAAAGCAAAAATACCCTATCTTGCTTCCCTGGATAAATAGTTACGGGGAATATAATGTCACGATGAAATAATGGCTCTTTTTATAATTTGATACGTAAAAAAATAATGCGTATTAACCAAATCGAAAGAGCCATTATGAAAGCTAATTAAAAAACTAAAATCATACGAATGCAGATTTCATCGTTGAATAATCTTACTATCCCTAATCACCCAATACTGAGTCAACAGCGTTAAACTAATTAACATTATCAAAATAATTCCCAGACTTTGAAACGATCCTTGATAAAAATAACCCGCGATTTGCAAACTCAATGCAGAAATCACTAAGCTTGCCCCTTGAGTGAGCGCCGATATTTTTGCTTTCGCGTGGGGAATATAATTTAAACACAGTGGGTATAAAATCGTACTGGGAATAATTTGCGCAATCACAAAGATTAACATGCTAGAGGTAATAATCATTGGGCTTGCGCTATTAATAAAAGAAATCCAAATAATGCTTAATAGGGCCATCATAAAAAATAGTAAACCCACATAGAGCCAATTCTTTGGTGAGCATAATTTAAGAATAAAGCCAAATAAAATACTGCCTAAGGCAAAAAATAACGCTAAACTGCCTTGATAAATGCCAAAAGCCGGAAAGCTCACATGTAAATTTTTAATATATAATAAGGGTGAAATGCCAGAAAAAACCCAATAAGGTGTGAACATAATTGCGAGTGTAGCAATCAGTAATAATAGCGAAGGTGTATGAAATAATTCCGTATACCCGCTCGGCTCTCGTTGAGATTTGGATTCTTGGGGAAGAAAAAATAGTGTCATCATGAATGCTATTAACCCTAACACTAAGAGTGCAATGAAACTGCCTTGCCATTGAAAATAGAGTGCAATATAACTTCCCACTACCGGCGCTATGCCAGCGGCAGTATTATAAGAACCGTTTAGCATCGCCATCCAAAATTGTTGTTGGGTTAATGAATATCGATCGGCAATAATAAGAAAACTTAAAATCGCAGGAGCAGCAATACCAAAACCTTGTAAAAATCGACCTATTAAAATAATTAAATAGAAAAATTTAATTAAGCATAAACCACTGCCGATAATAAACAGCACCAACCCCCAAATAATAATTGGTTTACGACCGAAGCGGTCGGATAACTCTCCAACTAAAAATAAACTGATACAATAGCCGATAAAATTAATAGTTACGGCAGCTTCTGCCCAAAACGGCGATAAATGGAAATAATGTTGTAGTTGTGAAAGACTAGGCACGAATAAATCAAACTCCATACCGGTCAGAATATCAATAAAAATGATAGTAATAATAATAACGATATGAGTGAGTTTTTTCTTCATCACAATTCACTACTCTTTTAATGTTGGATTATCTATTTTGACGTGGCGTTTTAATAAAGTTTCTGTTTTGGCAATAATATTTTTTATATGATCAATTTCATCCGGTGCAAATTCTTTGTAAAATTCCGTAGTGGGATTTAAAAATAAAAAAACATTTTCACCGAGCGCTTTAAATAAATGTGCGCCGGTAATTTGCGTATAAGTGAGATGAGGGAATTCATTGCCTGCCCAGTGTTGTAAACGCTCTAAGGAACTAAATACTAAGATTAAAAAACAATCTGCGCGCTCGCTGATCAGTGGTCGAAAAGGCTCTTCTGGTGTTTCAATATGGTTAGGATCAGTCGGTAGCCATAAATTAGCTTTTAATAATTCTAAATAAAACTGATTTTGGTGCGTTGGATTCGGGTTTTGGTAAACGGTTAATAAAGCGTCATCAAGCATGGGTATTCGATTCCTTATAAAAAAATTCCCGCTGGGAGGCGGGAATTGGTATTGTAACGCAAAGTTTAAACGAGACAAATACTCTTCATGCTTGAATGTTAGGCTGTGTTACCGAGCTAAAGCTACTCAGTTCTGTATTAGGTAAAACTCCTTCATATCTTTAATCCGGCGCCATGCCTAAAATCCAATAGTATGGAGTATATTATTTTTTTACGAGTTACTTAGTGGGGGAGAGATCGTTAATAAAAATATTATTATCACGTAAGCGTCTGGTGAGCGCTAAGGCGCTTATCCCAAGCGCTTGCGCCGCTTTAGCCAAATTACCATTGGCGTGAACTAACACGGCTTTGAGGGTAATCGCTTCGCGTTCGTGATGAGAGAGTGTATGAAAATGATGTGGCCTAAAACGTCTGTGTTTTGCCATTTCCATGATTGTGCCTCCAAAATTTTCTATCGCTATCGTCTTTGACATGATGTCAAAATCCACTCGGTTTAAGCAATACCGAAAAGCCCTATCTTCTTTGTGGGGAATATCTGCCTCTGCTGTGAGAAATAAACCATAGAAGAAACCATTTGACTTGAATTGCTACCTTTACAACATGAATGATTTAATTTTTTAAGAATAAGAGCATCAAGGATAATGGTTAAACATTCAGAAATGCTTTTGGTCACGCTGAATTTCAGCTAACATGTGATATCACCGATAAATTCCCTAAGGGTTTGATTATGAATAAAATGCTTGCTGCTAATCCGCTCGATAATAGTGATCTCATTGAGCTATCTCACCACATCTTAACCGTAGCCAAACAATACGGTGCCAGCATGGCGGATGTGGGTGCCTCGGTTAGCGATGGTTATAGTACCACTGTGCGCTTAGGGGAGGTGGATACGGTAGAATATAACCGCGATAAAGGATTCAGTTTGACGGTTTATTTTGATAAACGCAAAGGATCGGCCTCAAGTTCCGATATTAGCGAAGAGTCCATCGAAAAAACCGTAGCAGCAGCCTGTAATATTGCCAAATACACGCATGAAGATGCGTGTAACGGTTTAGCTGACCCCGAATTAATGGCTTATGAATACCCACAACTAGATTTATATTTTCCTTGGGATTTGCCAGTTGATAAAGCGATTACCTTGGCAAAAGAATGCGAAGCCAAAGCGATGGCGCTGGATAAACGCATTGAGAATGCCGAAGGTACCACGGTGGCAACAGCACGTACCTATCGAGTTTATGCCAATAGCCACGGCTTTACCGGCGCCTATGCGACTTCTTCCCACAGTATTGCCTGTGGTTTAGTCGCACGTGATCAGCAACAAATGGAAGCCGATAGTGGTTATACGTGGGCGCGCGATCCCTTATTACTGCATTCAATTCAAGAAGTCGCCACAGAAGCTGCTTTGCGAGTGACCCGACGATTAAACGCCCGCAAAATTAAAACCTGTGAAGTTCCCGTTATTTTTGAAGCTCCCATTGCCTGCGGAATTTTGCGTTCCTTTTTATCGGCCATCAGCGGTGGAAATTTGTATCGTCAAGCTTCTTTTATGTTAAATCAATTAGGCAAAGTTGCTTTTCCGAGTTGGGTAACGATTGAAGAAAAACCCTTTATTGCTAAAGGTCTTGCAAGCTCACCCTTTGATGCGGAAGGGGTAAAACTCCACGATCGTTTTATTGTTAAAAATGGCATTATTGAATCGTATATTTTAGGCAGTTATTCTGCGCGAAAATTAGGGCTGCAAACCACCGGCAATGCCGGCGGCACGCATAATATTTTTATCAGAACGCATAATAAAACCCTCGGACAGTTGATCAAAGAAATGGATCGCGGGGTATTAGTCACGGATGTCATGGGGCAGGGCGTTAATATTGTGACAGGAGATTATTCCCAAGGCGCCACCGGTTTTTGGATTGAGCACGGTGAAATCCAATATCCTATTAACGAATTTACGATTGCAGGAAAATTACCCGAGATGTATCAACAGATTATTGCGATTAGCAATGATATTTATCCCAACAGCAGCCTCGCTACAGGGTCGATATTAATTGAAAAAATGATGGTGGCGGGAGAGTGAGATGGATTATTGTGTTAGTGCGGAAAACAAGGATTTCACATTACTCAGTTACCAAAAAATTATTCCAACTCATCAAACCGCTGATTAATTAAATTTTCTAGGGCTGCTAAGGCTTGAGTTTCGTCGTTGCCTTCAATACGCAGAGTAATTTCGCTGCCTTGTTTGGCAGCAAGCATCATGACTCCCATAATACTTTTGCCATTAACGGTATGTTGATTGCGGGTTACTTCAATATGGGCATTAAAACGTGAAGCGTGGGCGACGAATTTGGCGGCGGCGCGGGCGTGGAGGCCAAGTTTATTAATAATCGTAATTTTTTTTTCTAGCATAATGAGTTTCCTAGGGTGTGTTATTATCGCAATTGATTATTCCTTCTTTACCACCAGAAATGGCTTTTTCTGCCAGTTGGGCCAGTGATAAATGCGGATAATTCATGATGCGAATTAACATCGGTAAATTTAATCCGGTGATGAGTCGGCTCTGTGCCGGATCGTGCAACGCCTCGGCGATATTACTGGGGGTTGAGCCAAACATGTCGGTGAGGATTAAGAGTTCATGCGTAGATTTCAATTGAGTCACCCGGGGTTGCAGTTTATGAATAATCGTTTGTGGGTTGTCTTGTAAATCAACATGAATAGCTTCCGTGGGTAGGGGAAGTTCTCCGAAAGTCGCTTTTACGGCTCTGAGGATAGCTTCTCCGATAACATCATGAGTAATTATTAAAATATAAACGCTCATTTTAAATTAATCAGGCATCCAAAAATGAAAAATTATAACAAAAATTTACCCTAGCGGTAGGGTTAATTTTATGCAGAGTTGTTTTGGTTTAATTGTTGTTGGCGCTGTATAAATTCCTCAGCAGCATCATAGCCTGTCATTTTAAGCACTTCGTTACGCACGGCACATTCTACTAGTACGGCTAAATTTCGTCCTGGCGCGACAGGAAGTGTGATTTCAGGGATCACGGTGTCAAGCAAGGGTTGTTGGCAATAAATGCCATATAGGCGATCGATGTTGTGTAACTGCTCTTGCGCGAAGCGAGCAATTTTAATGATGAGCTGTAATTGCTTTTTATCTTTGATGGCGGTATCGCCAAACATGACGCGGATATTTAAAATCCCTAAACCGCGCACTTCTAAAAAATCTTGCAAGAGGGGTGGGCAGGTACCGACTAATTCTAGGGTTGGCTGTTGAGTGAAAATGACGGCATCATCGGCAATCATTCGATGCCCGCGATTTAATAAACCCAACGCTAACTCACTTTTACCGATGCCACTTTCTCCCGTTAACAATATTCCAAGACCCAACACATCCATAAAAACACCATGAAGAGTGAGCTGCCGCGGTTGAGTCATAATCATTGCTCTGTTTTTAACCATAAACAAAGATGCTGAGTGATGATTGCTTATAACAATTTGCACTCAGCATCTCAACGTTAATTAGGAATGATGGTTGCTACCTTTTTCTTTAATTTTTACTAATTGCCGATCAAGCTTATCGATTAATTTATCGATAGCACTATACATGTCTTTGCATTCCGCACGAGCATTGATTTTTCCACCGGCAACTGCAATATGCGCTTCGGCAATTTGGCGCAATTTTTCAACTTCAAATTTCACATCGATGCTGGTGATGCGATCGGCAAAACGTTCGAGACGATCGAATTTTCCTTCGGTAAATTCGCGGAGGGCGGGGGTAACATCCACGTGATGCCCAGTAAAATTAATTTGCATAAAAACACTCCTTCTTTGTCAATTGTGAAAGTTTATCATCTAGTGATAAACTCATGAAATAATTAAATTGAAGCTATACTCTTCACACTTGAATTTTAGGCTTTGTTGTCGAGTTAAAGCTACTCAGTTATGTATTCAGTATACACTCCTTCGTATATTTAACTCGACGCCTCGCCTAAAATCCAATTAAAATCCAATTGTTTTGAGTATATTATAAAAACTTTCTCCTTTTTAAGTTACAGACATTTACGTTCGTTTGAGGGTGGAATAACCATTGCTTCACGGTATTTTGCCACGGTTCTGCGCGCAACGTGAATGCCTTGTCTTGCTAATATTTGGGTGATACGGTTATCACTCAAGGGTTTGTGTGAATTTTCTTCTGCAATTAATTTTTTAATCATGGCACGAATAGCCGTTGAGGAACACTCTTCGTGATTATTTGTCGTAAGATGACTAGAGAAAAAGTATTTTAATTCAAATAATCCGCGTGGCGTTAAAATATATTTGTGGGTTGTAACTCGCGAGACTGTAGATTCATGTAAGCCTAAATCATCAGCAACTGTTTGCAAAATGAGAGGCTTCATGTGTTCAGCACCATGCTCAAAAAAATCTTGTTGATGACGGACAATATTTTGCGCGACCCGCAATAAGGTATCGTGGCGACTGTGAATACTTTTTAAAAACCAACGTGCTTCTTGCAAATGATGATGCAAAAATTCATATTCTGCCTGATGACTTTGCTTATCGAGCAAATGATCATAATCTTGATTCATTTGTACTTTGGGTAACGATTCATCATTAATTCGTACTTGCCAATCGTTTTGATATTTTTCAATAATTAAATCGGGAATAATATATTCAGCAGAAGGAGACGCAATACTCGCACCAGGTTTGGGATTGAGACTTTTAATCAAACGGATAATTTCTTGTAAACATGATTCTTTAAATTTATATTTTTTGAGTAATTGACGATAATCGTGATGTGCGAGTAAGTCGAGATCATATTGAATAATGGTTTGTGCTTCTAAGAGTAACGGTGTCTCACTCGGAAAAGTATTTAATTGGATTAATAAACATTCTTTTAAATCCCGCGCGCCAACACCCGTGGGATCAAAATGTTGAATGCGTCGCAGCACCATCGCAATTTCATCGTCATCTACTTCCATTTTGCCAAGACACACGCGAATATCATTGAGTGAACACGTTAAAAATCCATCGTCATTAATTGCATCAATAATGGCAGTGGCGATAGCCGTATCGATTTCGCTAAAATGAGATAAACGCATTTGCCAGAGTAAATGATCGCGTAAGCTTGTGGTGGTGGCTCCTTGAATTTCATATTCAGCAATGGCATAAGGATCGCGTTTAAGTTTGAGAGACTGTTCATTCCAACGCAAGGAGTGTTCTGCGTGGTTAATATCGTCAAACTTGGGTGTTTCTTCTGCTGGTGAGGAATTATCATCTTGATATTCTAATAGTGGATTGGCTTCCACGGCCTGCTCAATTTCATGTCGCAATTCTAAGCTTGATAATTGCAATAGACGAATGGCCTGCTGTAGTTGCGGGGTAAGGGTTAAATGCTGAGTTAATTTCGTTTGCAGTGTTTGTTTCATAAGATGAATAGGTTGCCTTTCCTTTATCCATGCTCTTTAAAGTTTAACTCCTTCTTGCGATATTAGAGAATAATTTTAGTAAAAAGTTTCATTCCCACGCCATTTTTTCTTTAAATTCTTCAGTTTAAGTACTTTATGCTTATTTGTGAACAGTCAGGACTAGAGACAAAACTCTTCGCCCAGATAAACATCACGTACCATTTGATTGGCTAATATATCACTGGGTTTGCCAGCAGCGATTAATTGTCCTTGATTTAAAATATAGGCGCGGTGACAAATATCGAGTGTTTCACGGACATTATGATCGGTGATTAAAACACCAATGCCGCGATTACTTAAATGGGTGATAATTTGCTTGATATCGATAACCGAAATGGGATCGATGCCGGCAAAAGGCTCATCCAGTAAAATAAATTTAGGTTCAATCGCGAGAGCACGCGCAATTTCAACGCGTCGTCGTTCGCCACCCGATAAACTCATTCCTCGACTCTCGCGAATGTGCTCAATACGAAATTCTTTTAAGAGTTCAGTTAATAAATGACGACGTTGTGATGAATTTAAATCGCTGCGTAATTCTAAAATTCCCATAATATTATCGGCAACAGATAGTTTGCGAAATACCGATGCTTCTTGCGGTAAATAGCCAATTCCAAGTTGAGCGCGTTGATGCATGGGTAAGGCGGTAATATTGTTATCGTCTAAAAACACATAGCCCTCATCTGCTTGAATTAAGCCGACAATCATGTAAAAACACGTGGTTTTTCCAGCACCATTGGGGCCTAGCAAACCGACAATTTCACTGTTTTCGATGGCCACAGAAACTTTATCGACGACTTGGCGTTCCTTGTAACCTTTTTGTAATTCCTGTGCGCGTAAAATTGCCATTTTGTTTCCAATTGTGGTTAAAAATTCAGTTTATTTGCAGAAGAGTTGGATTCGGGTTTGATAATAATTGTGGTATGTTGTTGGGCTTTAGCCTTTGAGACCACGGTTTTTGCAACGGTGTCGTAAATAATTTGTGGGGCGCTAAATTGATTGGCTCCTTGGATCACGAGTGCCTTACCTTGCAAAATAATATGATGTTGTACGGTAGAATACGTCATTTTCGAAGCATTGGCTACCAGAGGAGGATGATTTAACTCATTTAAAGTACGATAAATAGCGGGATTTCCTTCGGCAATGGCTTTAATTAATTGATGAGAAGAATTCATATATACAGTTAATTTATCGGCATCTATTTGCGTGGTTCCTTGCACCAGGTGGACATGGCCACGAAAAAATCCATGATTATCTTGCCGATAAAATTGCGCGAAATCTGCTTGAATGTTCAGTGGTTGTTGATGATCGCTGGGTAAAGCAAACACCGCAGGTGCAATAGTATAAAACAATATAATAAATAAATTACTGAGATTACATTTTTTCTTGGGTATCATAATTCGCCACAACTTGTGCTAGAAATTCAATCCAATCTTTTTTTAAATCGGCACGCATGCCTTGTCCTTGAATGCGATTACCATCTCGCGTGATGGTGACTATTTCTTGAGTTTGCGCTAAATCTTGATGGGGATACAGCGTGATTTTTTCGGTAGTGCCGTGGGTTGCGCCATGCTCGGCAGTTTTTGCTTGATCTAAAATGACATGATGGTAGAGATCGATAGTATTAAATTTTGCACTGGCCATGCCTTCGCGAGCTTGCAAAATCCAGGGTGGATTATTAGGCGAAAATAAGGTGACGATAGGTTGAATAAAATAGGTTTTATCTTGTTGTTGAAAAAATTGAATTTGACGAGATTGCAGTTGATACTGTGGAGAGCCTAACATATTCATACGTACGGCTTTGACATCGGTCATGAGCAGCGTGGGTTTTTGCAGTGGAGGAAAATTCAGTGACAAACTATGCGTGCGATGCCACCACAACCAACCGGTGATGAAAGCAAGTAATAATAAAATAATATTGATCGGTTGCGTTTTAATCATCGATGAGTGCCGCCAATTTACCTTGCGCTTCGAGTAATAGATCGCATACTTCACGCACGGCTTTATTACCGCCAGCCTGTTGAGTGACATAATGGGCAAATTCTTTAACTAACGGATGTCCATCGGCAACGGTGATCCCCAAACCGCAGTGTTTAATAATTTTTAAATCCAACAAATCATCTCCAATATACGCGCACTGTTCTGCACTTAACTGCGTTTTGGCGAGTAAATCTTGAAAGTCAGCAAATTTATTACGATTACCCATGTAAAGATGCTGAATGCCTAAATCGCTGAAGCGTTTGCGGGTTAATGGCGATTTACAGGTGGTAATGATGGCAACGTCAATGCCATGCTGCTGACATAATTGCAAACCTAAACCATCTTGCACGTGAAACGCTTTGTGGGCAATGCCGTGTTCGTTATAATACAATTTACCGTCGGTTAATACGCCATCGACATCGCAAATTAATAAACGGATTTTTGCAAATTTATCTAAAAGTTCTTGCATTACATCACTCCTGCGTGCAATAAATCGTGAATGTGTAATACCCCGACCACGCGTTGTTCCTCATCAGTCACCATTAATGCCGTAATTTTATGTTCTTTCATAATATTAAATGCATCAATTGCCAACATATTGCTACGAATGGTTTTAGGATGGCGGCTCATGCAAGTATCGATGGTGATAGTGTGAACATCGACACCTTTATCCATGCTGCGCCGTAAATCGCCATCGGTGTATACGCCTAATAAACGATTGCCATTATCGACAACCGAAGTCATGCCCAAACCTTTTTGGGAAATTTCTACCAGCGCTTGGCTTAAAATGGTTTGGGTTTTCACTCGTGGAATTTTATCGCCCGTACGCATGACATCGCTAGCATGTAATAATAATCGTTTACCGAGTGTGCCACCCGGATGAGAAAAAGCAAAATCTTTTTCAGTAAAACCACGCGCTTCCAATAAAGCAATCGCTAAGGCATCGCCCATGACTAAAGCTGTGGTGGTACTTGACGTGGGGGCGAGTCCTAAAGGACAAGCTTCTTTATCAACACTGACATCTAGACTAATTGTAGAGGCTTCTGCCAGCGGTGAATTTAAATCACCAATTAAACTGATTAAAGGAATATTTAAGCGTTTGATTAAAGGCAACAGGGTGATAATTTCAGGGGTACGTCCTGAGTTTGAGAGAGCAACAACGACATCGTTAGACGTTATCATGCCAAAATCCCCATGACAGGCTTCACCCGGATGAACGTAAAAAGCCGGTGTGCCGGTACTCGCGAGGGTGGCGGCAAGTTTATTGGCAATATGCCCCGATTTTCCCATGCCAGTGACGACTACCCGTCCCCGACATTGCAATAAAAATTCACACGCTTGTTCAAAAGCGTTACCGACGCGTTCGAGCAATTTATTCACCGCGTCGAGTTCGGTTCTAATAACGGCTAATCCCAACTCACGAAAGCGATGCTGGGTTTTGGATGCGATAACCTGTGCCATGTCTACTAATCGTTCCAAGCTACAAATGGGCTAATTGTGACAAATCGCGCGAAGGGTTGCAATCTTCGCGCAGGGTTTGGGTGGAATTTAGGGGGTAGGTTCACTTTTTTGCTCGTTTGCGTGAGCCAGGTTGGGTTGGTGTTGGTTTAAGTGTGGAGTTTGATTGAGTAGTGGAACTCACATGAGTGTTTGAATCAACGCTTGAGGTTGCGATGTTAGAAAAATCACGTTTGCTTCTTATTGGTTTTGCGTTTTCTGCTGACGCGCTAGAATTCACTTTTTGTTTTAATCGGTCACTTCTTCGCAGTGTTGTATTGGTGGTTGAAGAAGTTGGGACGCAGTTATTTGATGCTGGTTGGTGTGTAGAGGTTGCTGTTGCTGCTATTGCAGTTAATTTACTAGTAGCCGCGATGTTTATTAATCTTTGACTTCTTCTTAGAGGCATTTGGCTATCATCAGCAGCTGAGTTGTCTAAGCGCTGTAATATGTTGTTAGTAGAAGGCAGATTAGTAGTAGGATTGGAAGATGCCTTGTTTAGTACGTCAGCTTGCTTGGCTATCTTCAATTTCTTTTCAGGTTCAATACGTTCTAATAATGAATTAAGACTGTAAACATTCTTGGAGCTATTATTATTCGCATCTTTATTTAGCTTGGGTCTATCGTAAAAATTACAAGGTTTCACCCCAAGTTCTTCAAATAGTTCTTGATTTATATCCCCAGTTCCATCTTGGGAGTCTTTTGGGGAATATAAAATCAACCCTATATCGCTAAAAGAAGTTAAACTGTCGTTGCAGGGTGATTTTAGGAATCTGTTTCTAATCTCCTCGTTAAGGACATTTTTAATGATGAAGGCAAGAGTCTCTAAACGTTCTAGTCGAGTTTCCTCAGAATTTATATTATCAATATGGCAATCTAGAATGCAAATAATTCCATTCTCAATATCCACTTCTAGTTGAGTATATAACTTAAGTTTTGATTTATCATCATCATCATCTTCAAAATATCGATCAAAAGTAGTTTGATTGGTGATATAAAAATC
>JAHCLG010000010.1 GCA_026125385.1 Legionellales bacterium | reverse complement strand
CATGGCTACAAGAAAATCAGATCACTATGAATTGATCAAACCCTTATTTTTCATCGCAGATGCTCCAAACAATATGGGAAAAATTTTGTTGGAATTTACCGATGACAATTACCACCAAAAGCTAGGCAGCAAGCTAAATCACGTATTATTGATCGCTATTTAACGTTGCGCAAGAAAATGCCGGACATAGTGATATTGGTACCACCATGCACTATCGACAGGTTGCTCAAATAGATCGATTTGATGCGACCCGCTTGCTGTCACTAAAAAGGAAAGTGAGTTCGAAAAATAAGGATAAAGCATAGATGCCAAGACTGCTTTATTCACGCTCTAGAAATCGGCATTCCTGGGCGTGCGAGGAAACGCTATCACATCACGGATATTGGCAAGACCGGTGATGTAGTTGATCAAGCGTTCAAACCCTAAACCAAACCCCGCATGCGGCACGGTGCCGTAGCGACGTAAATCTAAATACCAAGAATAATGCTGTTTATCGAGCTTCATCTCATCAAAACGTTGTTCTAGTTTATCCAAACGTTCTTCCCGTTGGCTGCCACCAATGATTTCACCAATGCCGGGGGCGAGCACGTCCATGGCGGCCACGGTTTTATTATCGTCGTTTTGCCGCATGTAAAATGCTTTGATTGCTTTGGGATAATTCATCACAATCACTGGACGGCCTACATATTCTTCGGCAAGAAAACGCTCGTGTTCGGTTTGCAAATCCATGCCCCAAGAAACGGGAAATTCAAATGATTTCGAGGATTTTTCTAAAATCGTGATGGCATCCGTATAATCAATGCGCTCAAATTCAGCGTGAATAATATGTTCTAAACGCTGAATACAGGTTTTTTCGACGCGCTCAGCAAAAAACGCCATATCATCTCCGCGCTCATTCAATATATCGCTAAAAACTGTTTTTAATAATTGTTGGGCTAATTGCGCTGCATCGTTTAAATCGGCAAAAGCAATTTCCGGTTCAATCATCCAAAATTCGGCTAGATGTCGCGAGGTGTTGGAATTTTCAGCACGAAAGGTGGGGCCAAAGGTATACACTTTTGATAAGGCACAACAATAGGTTTCGACATTTAATTGCCCAGAGACGGTCAGAAACGTTTCGCGGCCAAAAAAATCTTGATTAAAATCGATAGCACCTTTTTCTGTGCGTGGTAAATTCATTAAATCTAAGGTGCTGACGCGAAATAATTCTCCCGCACCTTCACAATCGCTTTGAGTGATGATGGGTGTTGCGATCCAATAAAAGCCTTGTTGATTTAAAAAACGATGGATCGATTGCATGGCGGCATGGCGAATGCGAGTGACGGCGCCAATGGTATTGGTGCGCGGGCGCAAATGTGCCACTTCACGCAAATATTCTAAACTGTGATGTTTGGGTGAAATGGGATAAGTATCGGGATTTTCTACCCACCCAACCACGACGACACGTTGCGCTTGAATTTCAACTTGTTGTCCCTGCCCGGGTGATTCCGTTAACGTGCCGGTGATGCTCACCGAGCAACCCGCAGTTAACCGTAAAATCTCGGAAGTGTAATTGTCTAACTGCGCTGCCGCCACCACTTGAATGCTGGCAAAGCACGAACCATCGTAAATCGTTAAAAAAGACAATCCCGCTTTGGAATCGCGCCGCGTGCGCACCCAGCCTTGAATCGTGACGGTGCTGCCTGCGGAAATCGTGCCGTTTAAGGCGTGGTGAATGGTGGTGGTCATGCTAGAGTCTCGTTGGTTAAACAAAATTATAAAGTGGCATTATCCTGATTTTTGGGATTTGGACAAGGGGTAATTGATATAGAGCAGGGATAGGATTAATCAAAATTTACAGAAAGCGTAATGGAATTTGAGCCCGCATTATCTTCGTACTGAGCTAAACTGGAATTCCAGCGGATTTTTACAGGATTGCTGGAATAGATTTTTCCATCAGCTGTATGTTGAAAATCGAGGCGGAAACAAGTATAAAAAGTTTGAGCTTGGGGTGGGAGATAATTAGATAAATCAGCAGGCACGCTGATTTGAGAAGCGCCATTAAAAACCATGATATGGTTATTATTATCACTATTGATTGTTTTTACGAGTGTTAAATCTGAGCAAGAGTCTAGGGATGTACCTGCATAAACCAAAATAGAGTGAATAGGATAGTATGGAGAGCCATTGGGTAGCGTAATGATTTCCTCGATGCTGATATTTCCTTGGGATAAAGAAGCATGGGCTGGTGTTAAATACACCAGAAAGGGCGTCGCAATCAATATCCAAGACCAAATGTATCGTTTCAATATGGTGTCCTATTTAATTCTTATTTGCTTTAATTTTTCAACACCTTAGCCCAAAGTGCAAGTAGTTTCGTTGTTGCAGCACGGAAAAACACGCTATTTTACTGGATATTATAGACAATGCAAGAGTAATAGTTTTGCTAATTGCATGGAATTCCTTTACTATTCGTGTTCTTTGGATAATCTCGTAGAATAACAAAAAAACAGGGTAGAGAATATCGTGGCTCAAGATTTAGAAGCAAATGCCAAACGTAAGAGTGACTTCGCAGCAATTAATGACGAATTAGAAAAACAAGAATTATCAGGTATCGTCAGTGAATCATTTACGTTAGTTTGGAATGTGTTTTCACAAGTTTTTTCTGTGTTGTCAATCATTGATTATGTCAGCGTTTATCGCGCGGTATTATACGATCTTTATAATACCTTGGATTATCGCCTTGAAATCCCCGATGTGGTGAAAAATGCGTTAGCATTGGATGCTGCAACAGTGCGCAAAGAAGCCTTTGGGATCACCACACCTCTGGTATTGTTATTAATTCCTACCGTCTTAATTTCTGGTATTAAACAATTTTTAGAAACGCGCAGTAAAAAAGAGTTATTAAGCACTATTAAAATGTCGTTGTGGAAATTGTATTATCAAGAAAATCATCGACATTTTCCAGCGATAAATGATACTAACTTAAATGCTATTGCACGACAAGTAAACAGTAATTTTGTGGATAATCAATTAGAGTCACTCACCCCAGAAGAGTTTTCAAAATTAATTGCAAAAGTAAAAAACGATCATCAGCTTAAACATAATAAAAAATTAATAACAGATTTGGAGAAATTCAAAGAAAAACGGTTAGAGGTTTTTGCTAAACTCGATGAATTAAATTTAAATGCGATGGCGAAAAATAAAGATAATTGTCTTGACTTAGCAAAATTAAGCTCAAAATTAGAGAGTATTAATGACGATTCTATTATCACAGATATCCAAGGTTATCAAAAAAGCTCAATAGCTCGTTACGTTAGATCAATCAACCGTTATTACCAAGATGTTAACAGCTACACTAAAAATTTATCGGCCGTCGGTTTATTGATTGGGTTAAGCCTAATGGCGAAAAAAGCGCATCAATTAAAAGAAGAATTAGGCTGTGGTGAAATTTTTGAATTATTGGTGCAATCTTGTGATATTAATCCGCAATTAAATTTAATGACGTTAACCAGTTATCCCTGGCTTGGCATGTCGGCACCAATGTTTGCTGTGCCATTATTGGCAAGCGCTGCGTATGGTGCGGCTACGTTAATTGATAAACTCCGTCCAGACTCTGCAACACTTAAAACCTGGTTTAGTCAGAATATTAATACACCTTTTCTTAGTTGGTATAACGATCCCAATCGTACAATATTTTATGATGCAACTTCTAGTGTATTAAAAACCGTTAATTTGCTATGGATCACCGGATTATCGCTTGCCCGCGCAATTAATTTTGTGGATGAGTATGCTGCGCAAAATTATTGTGGGTCGTTCGCCAATGTGCTTAAAACGATTGTAACGTCAAATTATCCCGATCCGAATGGCGATGATTTCTCATTATGCGACGCTTCTCAACTTAGCATTATCATGAATGCTTGGATAGGCGTTGCAGAGTTTGCAAGTGCGTATTCTTTATTTGGATTACAAGCTTTGGCAGTATTGATCATCGGATTATTGTTAACTCGTTATTATTCGCGGCAAGAATATGCAGCACTCGCTGGTTTTTCAGATGAAGATTTAATTGAAGTAAAAGGTCTGATGCGCATTAATTCAGATAACTTAACAAATACGATGAAGGATAAAATTAATAATTCAGATAGCAAAAATCAAAAATTCACTTTTACGGAAACCTTGGCGCTAGAAAAATTTCTAGAATCTGAAGGTAAATATGAACTCAGCAAAAAACTGCAAGGTGCTCCTCTCACCGCTAAAAGAGTTAAAGCCTGGTTGGATCAAAAATGGAATACTGCTTATAAAGGAGCAGCCATTGGTGTGGTCATTGGGGCTATCGCAGCATTTTTGCCCGCCACGAAATTAGCGAATTATCTTTTGCAAAGTGGTTTATATGTGTTATGGCGCAATGGTCAATTTGGTGATTATATACAAGTAGCAGCCCCTTGCTCCTCAGAAAGTGTGTATGGTGTTTTTTATAAAAATTTGAGTTTTCAGAACATTAAATGTGATGCCATATTAACCGCCCGTACCATTGCTGCTTTTGTGGGATTATTTTGGACTGGTGTGAGTTTAGGTGGACTGACTGGATTAATATTAACTTTATATCCTAATTTGTTGACATCGGGGATTCGTTATTTACTAGATTATTCGCACTTACCGACGGAACAGAATGTTGCTCAAGCTCATATTGCTCGAGATAGTTTATGCAATCGACTGTCGCGTTGGTGTTCTGAAATAAGTCCTAGTAAATGGTGTGGATTTGCTTCTGCGAATTTTAGTGAGGCTAGTCCGTTACAAGAACCATTCCTCGATCGGCAGAATTCAGATAGTCGATTTGATGAAGAAGATCAAAAAGATCAAGGTAATCAGCCAAATCTTTCTACTTCTCGTCATGTAGAATCATCAGGTCAAACAGGAAATTTATCACCAACGCTTTGCGATCGTTTTTGTAATTGGTTGGGATTTTTTTCGTCTTCTTCCTCTAATCAGCAGAATTCAATTATGCGTAGAAGTTCTATTAGTACGCCGACACGATTAAATCAACATGATGGATTTTCTGATTATGGTGTAGCCAGGAGTATTTCATCTCACTAATTTCCTTTCACACCACCCCAAAACCACCCCCATCACCCTTCGAGGCTCAATCGTCAACACACACGCACATGCTCGCCCATCGCGACAAGCCTCACAAACCTTATCAATACACAACACCTGTGCGCGTTTGCCAATTGGTCCCCAGCGGCTAGCGTCAAAGGGTTTAATCGGTGCGTATAAACCCAGCGTATCAATCCCCAAGGCAGCGGCAATATGAATAGGACCCGTGGAAGCGCAAATTAACCCATCGGCGTGCGCCATAAAATGAATTAATTCCTCCAGATTCATATTCAAGGTCATGTCATGCACGTGAGGAAAAGGTTGCAGAATTTTTTCGCGAATTAAATCGCCTTCGTGGGGCGTGCCAATCACAAAAATACGAAATTGTTCGGGCGGTAATAACGCGATTAATTGCGCAAAATGGTTTGGAGACCATTCAATGTGTTGGCCGCGAGTTTTTGGTTGTAATAATAAATTATATTTATCGTTTTTTAATAAATCCAAACTGGGATAGTGACGATTAAAAGGCTTAAAAGAAAATAAATCCGGTAAATTATTCTTGGTATACACGGTTTTATCGTTAAACGCGCGCAGAAATTTCATGTCCAATTCCATTTCATGCAAATTCGCATTGTGGCGAGATAAATTAATCCAGCGATTGCAGTAGCGCCAGTGAAATAATCGGCGCCAGGTGCCAAGACGAATGGGAATTTTAGCGCGATACGCGCAATAGGCAATCTCGCGATGGGGATATACATGAATAATGATATCCGCGCGTAATTTTTTGAATTGCGCGATAGTGT
Organism: Legionellales bacterium; assembly: GCA_026125385.1. NCBI lineage: Bacteria > Pseudomonadati > Pseudomonadota > Gammaproteobacteria > Legionellales > Legionellales bacterium. The sequence continues at coordinate 78,215 of JAHCLG010000010.1, read as the reverse complement.
CGTTGATATATGGTTTAGACATTGCTTCCCAATCGGCAAATTCATCGACACTGGCATACTGTTCGATTAATCCACGCGTATAATTGCGCCCTAAAAAAATAATATGACACCTAGGATTTAATCGTTTTAAGGCAGTGGCAATGGGTAATGCCAGCATGACATCGCCAATTTGATTGGTCTTGCTGATGATGATGCGTTTATGTGTTAACTCGATCACAATCTTCTTATCTATTAATCAACCTATGTTGCGGCTAAGTCTAGGGTGGCAGTATGCTCTGTGCAAGAAAATTTAACAACAAGCTTGATCTAGATCAACACGCGGTACTAAACTAACCGCCATAATTTCGCAGTTTCATCGCGGAGAACTACCTTGATCAACACCGAACTCGTCAACCTATCCCGTTTACAATTTGGCATGACCGCCATGTATCATTTTATTTTTGTGCCACTCACGCTAGGCTTAGTATGGATGCTAGCCATCATGGAAAGCGTGTATGTGATGACCGGACGGCAAATTTGGCGCGACATGACAAAATTTTGGGGCGTCTTATTTGGAATTAATTTTGCGATGGGAGTAGCGACCGGAATTACCCTAGAATTTCAATTTGGTACGAATTGGTCTTACTACTCGCATTTTGTCGGCGATATTTTTGGCGCACCATTGGCGATTGAAGGCTTAATGGCCTTTTTCTTAGAAGCGACGTTAGTGGGTTTATTTTTCTTTGGTTGGAAAAAATTATCACGCGTTCAGCATTTGGCAGTAACCTGGTTTTTAGCCTTAGGCACGAATTTATCGGCATTGTGGATTTTAATTGCCAATGGCTGGATGCAAAATCCAGTCGGCGCTCATTTTGATTTTCACACCATGCGCATGGAAATTTCGAGTTTTTACGATTTATTATTTAATCCAGTAGCGCAAGCCAAATTCGTTCATACAGTTAGCGCGGGTTATGTGACTGGCTCAATGTTTGTGCTTTCGATTAGCGCATTATATCTTTTAAGAGGCAAACACATCGAAATTGCCAAACGCTCCTTAACGGTGGCGGTGTCTTTTGGCTTGGCCTCGGCATTATCAGTCGTCGTCTTAGGTGATGAAAGTGGGTATTTAGCCACCGAACATCAACACATGAAAATCGCAGCGATTGAAAGCATGTGGCACACCGAAAAAGCGCCCGCGGCATTCACGATTTTTGGTTTCCCACAACAAGATCAACATCGCACCGAATACGCGTTGCGCGTACCCTTTGTGTTAGGCTTAATTACCACGCGCTCACTCGACACACCTTTACCAGGCATTGTTGATTTGGTCGAACGCGATAAAGCGAAAATTCAAACGGGGATCAAAGCCTATGCGGCGTTGGAAGCCTTGCAAAAAAATCCAAATGATTTAGCAGCGCAAAAAACCTTGGAAGAAAATAGTCGCGATTTAGGTTACGGATTTTTATTAAAACGCTACACCGACGACATCACTCACGCCACTCCCGCTCAAATCGATCAAGCAGCGTGGAGCACCGTGCCCCAAGTGGCACCGCTATTTTGGGCTTTCCGTGGCATGGTTGGCTTGGGTTTTTATTTTATTTTCTTATTTGCTGCGGGATTTTATTTAGCCTCACGCCGACGTTTAACAACCTCACGGTGGTTTTTATGGTTAGCCTTATGCAGTTTACCACTGCCGTGGCTTGCCAGTGAATTGGGATGGTTTGTGGCGGAATATGGTCGGCAACCGTGGTTAATCGAAGGAATTTTACCCACCTTTATGGGTGTATCCTCACTCAGTGTCAAAGAGTTGCTGATTTCACTGGTCGGATTTATTTCGTATTACACGATATTATTAATCGTCGAATTATTTTTAATGGTGAAATATATTCGCCTTGGGCCCACTCACCTCACGCAGCAGGAGAACGCTTAACATGCATGTGCCATTAACTTACCCTGAGTTACGGATTATTTGGTGGTTATTACTCGGTATTTTAATCATTGGTTTTGCCGTGATGGATGGTTTTGATATTGGGGCGGCAATGCTATTGCCTTTGGTGGCACGTACCGATTTGGAACGGCGCATCACGATTAACACCGTGGGGCCAGTGTGGGAAGGCAATCAAGTGTGGTTTATTTTAGGCGGCGGTGCAATTTTTGCAGCGTGGCCGAGTTTATACGCCGTCAGTTTTTCAAGTTTTTATTTGGCCATGCTGCTATTATTATTTTGTTTTATTATTCGTCCAGTGGCTTTTAAATATCGCAGCAAAATGCCTGCACTGCGTTGGCGTTATACGTGGGATTATTTACTCGCGGTGAGTGCATTATTAACCGCAGTGGTATTTGGTGTGGCGATTGGTAATGTTTTGCAAGGCATTCCTTTTCATTTTGATCAGGATTTACGCGCATTTTACACGGGTAATTTTTTCGAGTTATTTAATACCTTTGCTTTATTATGTGGATTATTAAGTGCTTTTATGTTAGCCATGCACGGTGGATTATATGTCGCGGTAAAAACCACCGATCGCATTCATCAACGCGCTTATACTATTTCACGAAGTTGCGCGTTGTTGGTCATTATTTTATTTGCCATCGGAGGGATCTGGATTGCCAAAGGTATCCAAGGTTATCAAGTTAGCAATGCCATAGATTTTGCCGAACCCTCGAATCCTCTTTATAAAACGGTGACGCAGAGCGTGGGCGCGTGGTTAAATAATTATCATCAATATCCTTATTTTATGTTAGCGCCTGCACTGGGATTTTTTGGCGCAATCATCGTATTGCTTTTTGCTAAATTTTCGCGATTCGCATTTTTATCAAGTGGAATTTCCATTCTAGGAATTATTTTAACCGTGGGATTTAGTATGTTTCCTTTTTTATTACCATCGACTACAAATCCTAATATGAGTTTAATTGTGTGGGATGCCTCTTCAAGTCAATCCACTTTATTTATTATGCTGGTTGCCACCCTCATTTTATTACCCATCGTGTTAATGTATACTTCGTGGGTTTATTATGTGTTGCGCGGCAAAGTCACAGCGAACGATATCACCAGCGATGAACACGGGGTATATTAATTATGTGGTATTTTTCATGGGTATTAGGTCTTGGTTTAGCGTGCGCATTTTCGATTTTAAATGCCATGTGGTTAGAATTACATTATGAAGACGAACGTAAACGCCAAGCCAAATCTCAAGACACCATCGATCAGCAATAATATTGCAAGTGGTTTTCATTATTTATGGTTTTTAACCTTAAGCTATACGGTGGCAATTTTACTGGCGAATTGGTTTGATTGCCGATTTATTGTGTTATTCGGTTTTAATACCGATGCGGGCACGCTGATTTACCCACTCACCTTTGTGTTATCCGATTTAATTACCGAAGTCTATGGCTATAAACACGCCAGGCGTGCCATTTGGGCGGGGTTATTATTTAATTTAATTTACATTGGCTACAGCCAAATTATCATTCATTTGCCCAGTCCCAGTTTTGCACATTTAAATCCAATGATTGACAAAATTTTAGAATTTAATACTCGCATTATTGTCGCCTCCATTGTAAGTTATTTATTATGTGAACCGATTAATTCGTATATTTTAGCCAAACTCAAAATTAAAATGCAGGGAAACTATATCGCACTGCGTTTTGTGGTATCCACACTATGCGCGGCTGGATTAGATAGCTTATTATTTTGTGTTATCGCATTTTGGCACGTCATGCCAACACCACAATTAATCGAATTTATTATCGTCTTATGGCTGATTAAAATCATGATTGAAATTATCGTATTACCAATTTCCATTTTTTTAGTAAAAAAATTAAAACAGCAAGAGCAACTGGATATTTACGATAAAAATACCAATTTTAGTTTATGGCGTTGGGATATCCATTATCAAACCAGCGATAATTTTTTTGATGTGAGTAAATAAATAGTAGTGCAGAGAAAACTAGCAATTGCTAATCAAAATGAACAGGCTTTTTAATCAGTTGCAAAGAGATTTCAACCCTTGATAAACTCATCACACATTCGGGGTGTAGCTCAGTCTGGTAGAGCACTGCTTTCGGGAAGCAGGGGTCGCAGGTTCGAATCCTGTCACCCCGATCAGTAAAAATTAATCCAGCTCATTTAACAGAGTCAAATTTTCATTGGGTTTCGTCTATTTCGAATATTTCGTTTGTTTCGAATATCTGCTATACTTGTTCTTATAGCAAACTGTCTTTGCTGGAGGTAATGGTCATGGGAAACATCGCTAAACTTCAACTCCATATGCCGACTGCAAAAGAATCTCGGCAGGCAGAGATATCCGGTCGCGTTTTAGCAGATTATGTTGACTCTGCTAAGCAAATGGCTGCCTTTCAACTCGTCAAAGGGGGTAAAACTAAAGAATTGGTATTACCACTTTCCGCGCTAAAATTATTATTAGCGATCTTAGAACAAATGGCGGAAGGCAATGCAGTAACATTATTACCTATTCATGCAGAATTAACCACCCAAGAAGCTGCTGATCTATTAAATGTTTCACGCCCACATTTTGTGAGCTTATTAGAAAAGGGAGCGATTCCGTTTCATAAAGTAGGAACGCGCCGCCGTGTTTACGCAAACGATGTGCTGAAGTATAAACTTGCTATCGACGAAAAACGCTTACAAACCTTGGAAGAATTAACCAAATTAGCACAAGATTTAGATATGGGATATGAATAAGTGGCAAGCTTTATCGCACTATACGATGCTTGCGTACTTTATCCTGCACCTTTACGCGATTTACTGATGCATTTGGCGTTAACCGATTTATTTCAAGCTAAGTGGACTAATCAAATTCATGATGAATGGATACGGAATTTATTGATAAAACGCCCAGATCTAAAACGCGAACAATTAGAACGCATTCGTGAGTTAATGAACATTCACACGCGCGATTGTTTAGTGACAGGTTATGAAAAATTAATTCCATCACTGACATTACCCGATGAAAATGATCGACATGTTTTAGCTGCGGCTATTCGTTCATCAGCAGCGGTGATTGTGACTTTTAATCTTAATGATTTTCCAGTTTCTAGATTAAATGAGTTTGGTATTGAAGCACAACATCCTGATGATTTTATTGCACATCTTATTGATCTTGCCCCCAATATTGTTTGCAGTGCAATTCAGCGCTTGCGATTGGGTTTGAAAAATCCACCGATGAGTGTGGATGAATATTTACGCGTATTGAAAAAACAAAAATTAATTAAATTAAGCCTTGCTTTAAAAAAATATCTTTCGCAGATATAAATTTTGTTTTCACAAAACAGGGGTACCTGTTCGAATCCTGTTACCCCGATCAGTAACCTCGTGCCAAAATAAACTCTGCAACTCCCATTAAAGCACGGCGATAAATTGAATCGGGTAATTGAGTTAATAAAGAGAGAGCTTGTCCACAAAATTCTTGTGCTTTTTGTTGGGTGTAAATGAGTGCTTTGGTTTCGTGTAAAATGGTTTTAATTAGGGTGAGATCGTCAATATTGCCTTGTTTAATAGCCTGTTGAATGTGATTAATTTGATTGGAATTTCCCACTTGCAGGGCATGAATTAACGGTAAAGTGATTTTACCCTCAGCTAAATCGTCCCCAATATTTTTACCAATATCGTGATCACTGTAATCCAATAAATCGTCAATCAATTGATAAGCAATGCCTAAGTGTAATCCCACATCACATAAGAGTTGGCAGCGATCGGGAGATTGATTCGCAATAGTGGCTCCCAGTTTGGTGGCGGCTTGAAAGAGCGTCGCCGTTTTATAATTAATGACTTCCATATACGCGTCTTCGGTGGTCGCGGGATTGTGACGATTGAGTAATTGCAATACTTCACCTTCGGCAATGCGATTGGTGGCATCGGCAAGAATTTTCATGATATCTAGGCGTTCAATTTCCACCATCATTTGAAACGATCGGGAATAGACAAAATCGCCCACTAATACACTGGCCGAATTACCCCAGATCGCATTAGCAGTGTTTTGGCTGCGGCGTTTTAAGGAATTATCCACCACATCATCATGCAATAACGTTGCCGTATGAATAAATTCAATGATGGCCGCTAATTGAATATGTTTTGAACCTGCATAATCTAACGCCCTAGCCGCTAATAAAACTAACATCGGGCGCAAGCGTTTACCACCGCTATCGACAATATGATGACCAATTTGGCCAATCAATTCGACTTTAGAAGACAGCGCTTCTAAAATGACGTTATCAACATGTTGTAAATCATCCGCAATGGTCGCGCGAATTGCCGCCAAATCCATAGGTTAGGTTACTCAAATAGAAAGAGATTAACGCGTGATGCTAGGGATGATTGCGGTGACTGTCAAGCTTCTTGCAGTGTGGTTAAATTTCTCGTACAATACGCCCCCTTAGAACTGAATGCGCTATGCGTGTCAGAATGTATAAGTAATCGTCAGCGGAGTCGAGCTATGTATGCGGTTTTTGAAAGTGGTGGCAAACAATATCGTGTCACCAAAGGTAATGTAATTAAACTAGAATTATTAAATGCTGAAGCTGGCAGCGAAGTGGTATTTGATAAAGTCCTAATGGTAACAGAAGGTGAGAGCCAAAATATCGGTAGCCCTTATGTTGCCGGTGGTAAAGTGAAAGCTAAAATTATTGCGCATGCCCGCGATCGTAAAATTAGCATTATTCGTTTCAGTCGTCGTAAACACATGATGAAACACAGAGGGCATCGTCAACATTTTACCAAAGTTGAAATTGTTGATATTGAAAAAGTATAAGAGGATTTAAAGCAATGGCACATAAAAAAGCTGGTGGTAGTACTCGTAACGGTCGCGATTCAGAATCAAAACGCTTAGGTGTAAAACGCTACGGTGGCCAAGCGGTGATTGGCGGCAATATTATTGTTCGTCAACGAGGCACACGTTTTTATCCTGGTGAAAATGTTGGGATGGGACGTGATCACACCCTATTTGCCAAAGTGGCTGGTGTTGTCCGATTTGAAGTGAAAGGCAAAGAACAACGTAAATTTGTTTGTGTTGATGCGCTAACCCATTCAAGCGAAGCCTAATCGCCAAAAGCCCTGGATTCCAGGGCTTTTTTTATTTCCCACACAATTATTAAATCAGATTTGAAGTTATAATCATGCGTTTCGTTGATGAAGCAATTATTCATGTTAAAGCTGGTAATGGCGGTCATGGCTGTTTAAGCTTTCGGCGCGAAAAATATGTGCCACGCGGTGGGCCCGATGGTGGGGATGGCGGTCATGGGGGCAGCGTTTATTTAATTGCCGATCCGAATTTAAGCACCTTAGTGGATTTTCGATTTCAAGCCAAACACCAAGCGCCCAATGGTGAATGTGGTGCGGGTAAAAATTGTTTTGGTAAAAGCGGGCACGATATTTATGTCAAAGTACCCGTAGGCAGCATGATTTATGATCATGAATTCGATGACACCTTAATTGGCGATTTAATTGAACCCGGACAAACTCTGTTAGTAGCAGAAGGTGGAAGAGGGGGCCTCGGCAATGCGCGTTTTAAGTCGAGCACCAATCGCGCGCCGCGGAAAACCACCAAAGGCAAACCTGGCGAAGAACATCGTTTGCGTATCGTTTTAAAATTAATTGCTGATGTAGGATTATTAGGATTACCCAATGCCGGTAAATCGACCTTAATTCGTGCAGTATCCAGTGCGACTCCAAAAGTTGCTGATTATCCATTCACGACATTGCGCCCGCATTTAGGTGTCGTGCGTTTAGGTACGGAAAAAAGTTTTTTAATGGCCGATATTCCTGGTTTAATTGAAGGAGCGCATCAAGGTGCGGGCTTAGGTCATCGTTTTTTAAAACATTTACAACGCACCAAATTATTATTGCATGTGGTGGATATTGCCCCTATCGATGAGAGCGATATTATTGCAAATATCGAAAAAATTATTTATGAACTCAAAGCCTACGATGAAGAATTAGTGAATAAACCACGTTGGTTAGTTTTCAATAAAATGGATTTATTACCTGAAGAAGAAAGCGAGCAGTTAATTGCAGAAATTACCGCAAAAATTAATTGGCAAGCACCCGTGTTTTTAGTTTCTGCGGTATCCGGCGAGGGCACAGACGCGCTGTGTCATGCCGTGATGAATTGGCTTGATAGCCAACGCCAGCAACAGGCGCCAACATCAGAGTAAAAAGTTGAGCTTTTTTGCATAAATTAACAATACTATTTAAATTATACTATCGCTCATTCAATGATCTGGTTTGGAGATGCTGATGAGCTATATCAATAATACGACATTTATTAAAGCTATCCGTTTCATCTACGATAATATTAATCAACCCATGCAATTAGAGGATATTGCTAAATCTGTGGGTGTCTCATTATCCTCTTTAAAGCGCTTATTTAATGAGTTAATTGATCAATCTCCTGGTTATTTTATTCGTCGTTTACGAATGGAATTTGCTTTTCTTTCATTACAGCAACGCCAAGATTCAATTTTGGAGATTGCTTTAAATGCAGGCTTTGAAGATCAGGCAGCATTTTCTAGAAGTTTTAAAGAAATTTTTGGTTATTCACCACGTCATGCGCGTCAAAAATTAAATATAATAAATGAACTGGATGCTATTATTCTCAATGATCCTGACATCGTTTACCTCAGTGATTTAAGTTTGCAAGGTGTAACCGAGAGAGGTATCTATTTTGAGTCTGCTCCTCGTGCTTGGAATAATTTAAAAAATAAATTGTTAACCGAAGAAATCAACGATGATTTTTCTGGGATGTATGTTGGCATTGGACATGATAATCCTCATGATGGTGCAGTGGCGCCAGATGAAGTTCGATTTACAGCAGGAGTTACTTTATTAAAACGTAATCTTGAGCTCGATCATATGACGATAGCAAAAGGATACTACGCACGCTTTTATTATCAAGGAAAAATTAACAATTTAGGTTTGGCCTATCATTATATTTATGGAAAATGGGCAGAATCATCTGCAGTGAACATTAATTCTCAACAACCAGCCTTTACGGCATTTACGGATTTTCCAAATGCCTTACACGAGGAAACAATACTGATCCATGTCCCTTTGAGTTTATAAATTATTTTTTAATAAAACTCGTGATAAAGTTTCTGCAAGCCATTGCTCGTAATAATTGGATGACCAACCTTGTTCAATCACTAAAAGACGATATAAATCTCGGCCAGTAAAAGCCCAAAAAATATCGTGGGCTTTTCTTAGACTTAATTTTTCATCGATATATTTTTTTGCAAACAGGGTTTTAATCGTGTGGGAAAGGCGATGATGTCGCCGTTGTTCGCGCTCTTGTTCTAATTGTTTTAGCTCAGGCGATAGGGCGCTAGCTCCTTGCAGTAAATAAAGTTGTTGGCGTTCTGCATCGTAAATATTGCGAGCCAGTTTAGCGGCTAATGCTAAGCCTTGTTGCGGACAAGTTGTTTGTTCGGCTTTATTTACTAATTCTGCATGATCGACATCAGAAAAACATTCGTCCATCACCGCACGTAAAATCCCGAGTTTTGATTTAAATAACGCATATATCGTTTGCTCAGAAACTCCTGCGACTTCAGCAATGTGATGAATATTGGTATTTTCAAAACCTTGTTTAGTAAACAGTGATTGTGCTGTCGCTAAAATAGCAGTTCGCGATAAGCGGGCTTTTGCTTGACGCGCGCTGGCATTATAAGTTCTTGTTGACGGTTTGCGGGTATTCAATATAGTTAACTCTGTTTGATTGACAAATTAGATATAGTTTAGTATATTGAATATGTTTTGTAAATTGGAGCTAAAAATGATTACCTCTTTAAAATCCTGTAAACCTAATCTGCAGTTAATTTATGTCACCGATATTCCTCGTTCAACTGCATTTTATCGCAAGCTTTTTAACACAGATCCCGTATTTTCAAGTCCACGTTATGTAGCATTTGCAGCCGGTGGCGATGCATTGTTTGCTCTTTGGAGTGGCGGCGATACACCCGATAGCACCATACCGCGATTTGCAGAAATCGGTATTATGTTATCGTCGAATGACGAAGTCGATGCGCTTTATCAGGAATGGCAAAAAAATCCAGAGATTAATATTGTGCAAAAACCGTATACTGAAGTGTTTGGCCGCACCTTTTTAGTAAAAGATCCGGATGGTCACGTGATTCGGGTGTGTCCATTAGATAAATAAAAATGTCCATTTTTATTTAAGTGAAAAATAAATAATGATTTACTAGGGCTTAGCAAAAACTAAGCCCTAACATGAGTAAAATTAATTTTCATCATCCCAAGATAACGTGCCACCCGTTTGATATTCAGTGACGCGGGTTTCAAAAAAGTTTTTCTCCTTTTTTAAATCGAGCATTTCACTCATCCAGGGAAATGGATTGGTAACGCCCGCATATTGGGAAGCAAGTCCTAATTGATTGAAACGTCGATTAGCAATAAATTGCAAATATTCTTTGAACATATTGGCATTTAATCCTAAAATTCCACGTGGCATCGTATCAACAGCATATTGATATTCTAATTCCACGGCTTCTTTTATCATGGTAATAATTTCATGCTGAAATTTAATTGACCATAAATGCGGATTTTCAATTTTAATTTGGTTAATAACATCAATGCCAAAATTCATGTGCATGGATTCATCGCGTAAAATATACTGAAATTGTTCCGCAGTTCCGGTCATTTTATTGCGACGTCCCATGGATAAAATTTGGGTGAATCCCACATAGAAAAATATGCCCTCAAATATCACATAAAATGCAATTAAATCGCGTAATAAACGTTGATCACTTTCTGTCGTACCGGTTCTAAACGCAGGATTGCCCAAAGTACGTGTGTAGGGAATTGCCCATTGTGCTTTTTTAGCAACCGCCGGAATTTCTCGATACATGTTAAAGACTTCTGCTTCATCTAAGCCTAAACTTTCAATCACATATTGATAAGCATGCGTGTGAAGTGCTTCTTCAAACGCTTGCCGTAATAAATATTGGCGGCATTCAGGGTTCGTGATATGGCGATAAACGGCTAAGACTAAATTATTGGCTACCAAAGAATCGGCAGTAGAAAAAAATCCTAGGCTGCGTTTAATAATCATGCGCTCATCTTCGGTTAAACCATTAGGATCTTTCCACAGCGCAATATCGGCAGCCATATTAATTTCTTGTGGCATCCAATGATTAGCACAGGCCGCTAAATATTTTTCCCATGCCCAATGATATTTAAAGGGTACTAATTGATTTAAATCGGCACGACAATTAATAATGCGTTTATCATCGACAATAATGCGGGCTGCACCTATTTTTAAATTTTCTAATCCGGTGCTACCACTGCCACTGCTGCCATCGTCTTCTTCTTCTTTAACAACAATATTGGCGTTTTTAATATTGGTCGTTTTGGCTTCGGCTATTTCTAAAACACTCATCTAGTCACTCCTTTTTATTGACAGGCTTCACAGTCCGGATCGGTAATCGAGCAGGCTTTAACGGTTATGGTATTGGCTACGGCATTTAACGTATTATCTTGTATAGTAGATTTTTCTGCATTTGTAGCACCCAGAGAACGCAAATAATACGTGGTTTTTAAGCCGCGGATCCAGGCTAAGCGATATAACGCATCGAGTTTTTTGCCGGAAGGTTCCGCCATATATAAATTTAATGATTGTGCTTGGTCGATCCATTTTTGTCGGCGCGATGCCGCTTCGACTAACCAGGTAGGATCAATTTCAAACGCAGTCGCATACAAAGTTTTTAATTCTAAAGGAATGCGATCAATTTTCTCAACACTGCCATCAAAATATTTTAAATCATTTACCATTACTGCATCCCATAAATTCAACGCTTTTAAATCATTGACTAAGTAAGGATTAATGACAGTAAATTCGCCGGACAAGTTCGATTTTACAAATAAATTTTGATAAGTCGGTTCAATCGATTGCGTGACCCCGCAAATATTCGAAATCGTTGCGGTGGGGGCAATTGCCATCACATTAGAATTGCGCATGCCGACTGTGCGAACTTGCATGCGTAAACTTGCCCAATCAAATGTTGAAGTGGTATCTTGATCTAAATAATCCCCGCGAGTTTGTTGCAATAATTTAATGGAATCAAGGGGTAAAATACCTTGCGACCATAGTGAATTTTCAAAACTGGCATAGGTGCCGCGTTCACGCGCTAAATCGCTAGAAGCTTTGATGGCGTAATAACTAATGGCTTCCATTGAATAATCGGCAAATTCAACAGCCGCGTCACTAGCATAAGAGATTTTTTGTTGATACAGCGCATCTTGAAAGCCCATGATGCCTAAACCAATCGGGCGATGTTTTAAATTCGAACGACGTGCTTGTGCTACCGTATAATAATTAATATCAATCACATTATCTAACATGCGCACGGCGGTAGTAATGGTTTTTTCTAATTTGGCTAAGTTCAAACCGTCTTCATCTAAATGATTGGCTAAATTTAAACTGCCTAAATTGCACACCGCGATTTCCTCACTGGAAGTGTTTAAAGTAATTTCAGTGCAAAGATTAGAGCTATGAACAACGCCGACATGTTGTTGCGGTGAGCGAATATTACAAGGATCTTTAAAGGTTAGCCAGGGATGACCTGTTTCAAATAACATCGATAACATTTTTCGCCACAAATTAACCGCTTTTATTTTTCTGACATTTTTAATTTCACCACGCGCGGCTTTTTCTTCATACTGCTGATACAATTTTTCAAATGCTAGGCCAAAGGTATCGTGTAAATCGGGAGTTTCATCGGGTGAGAATAAAGTCCAATCTTGATTGTTATAAACGCGCTTCATGAATAAATCGGGGATCCAATTGGCCGTATTCATATCATGCGTGCGACGACGGTCGTCACCAGTATTTTTACGTAACTCTAAAAAATCTTCGATATCAATGTGCCACGTTTCTAAATAACCACAAATAGCGCCTTTGCGTTTACCACCTTGATTAACCGCAACAGCACTGGCATTCACCACATTCATAAACGGAATAACGCCTTGGGATTTTCCATTCGTGCCTTTTATTTTTGCCCCCATCGCACGCACAGGAGTCCAATCGTTACCTAAACCACCTGCGAATTTCGATAATAAAGCATTATCTTTAATCGCAGAATAAATTCCGTCTAAATCATCCGGTATGGTGGTTAAAAAACAACTGGATAATTGTGGACGCAATGTTCCTGAATTAAATAATGCTGGCGTAGAACTCATAAAATCGAATGAAGAAAGTAATTGATAAAATTCAATAGCACGTTTGGTTTTATGTTCTTCGTTAATGGCAAGTCCCATCGCCACCCGCATAAAAAATGCTTGTGGTAATTCAAAGCGCTGATCGTGGCTGTGAATAAAATACCGATCGTAGAGTGTTTGCAATCCTAAATAAGTAAATTGTAAATCCCGCTCTGGGAGGAGGGCTTGTGAAATTTGTTCTAAATCAAAGAGCGTTTGTAATTTCGGATCGATTAATTCTAATTCGATCCCTTTTTGTAAATACGTTAAAAAATAATGGGCATAACTATTTTTCATTTCATGAAATGTAGCTTCGTTGCCTAGCCCTAAAAATTGTAAGGCTTCACTGCGCAATAAATTTAATAATAAACGCGCACTGACATAAGTGTAATTGGGTTCAAGCTCGATATGGGTACGCGCGGCTAACACTAACGCTTTACTAACTTCGTGATGTGGCACACCATCAAATAAGGTTTGCAAAGTTTCTTGCAATAATAATTCCGGGTTAACGGAATCAATCTGTTCGCAGGCTTCTGTAAGAATAGTACGAAGACGTTGTTTATCGAGTGGGATTTTGCCGCCGTTGGGGAGCATCACAAAGATGCTACCCCCTGCGCTCCCCACATCATCATCTTCCCCAAGATCCGCGTGTTTTGCTTCACGCAGTTTACGGCGTTCTTCGCGATAGAGCACATAAGCTCTAGCCACTTTATGATGGCCTGATCGCATTAAAGTTAATTCGACTTGGTCTTGAATATCTTCTATATGAATGGTGCCACCGCCAATCAGGCGGCGGTGAAACGCTTGGCTAATCTGTTCGGTTAACGTGGCGACAACTTCGTGTACGCGGGCGGAAGCGGCCGCTGTTCCACCTTCAGTGGCTAAAAAAGCTTTGGTCATGGCAACTTGGATTTTGCAATCATCATAATGGGTGATTTTTCCATTACGTCGGATCACACGAATGATGCCAGGTTGATTGGTGTTTAAGGCAATTTGACTCGTGGTATGAGTGCTTAATTCGCTTAACGAAATAGGATTTTCTACCGTAACTTCGCTTTCCAAGTGCATGTTTTTGCTCCATTGTTCGTGAGTGGTTAAGTGGTTTTGGTCTTCATCACAACAAAACGCCGTCAGAGCACAAAGACGATGACGATAGAAAACTGGAAGCCGACGACGTTTTGTTGTGATGCCACTGTGATGATGGGTAACCTCCTTGTACCCCTATATATGGGTGTCATTTTCAATATGTGACACAAGATAATGCGTTTTTTAAAAAAGTGCAAGTTGAAAACCTGGGAATTATCTGTGGATAAAATGTGTTTTTCTTGGTAATAAATAGTCAAATACAGAAGTTCTTTGTTTTACAAAAGCTTAGCCAGGGTTCTTAAGAATACTTACCAAGAGTTGAACGCGTTATTTACGCGATATCTTAACTAGGAAATAGCCGATCTCTGTGAAGACAGGTGATGCGACTGTTAATCCGTTTACCGCATGAATGGATGATGTGCCTATCTATTGGGGTTTTATTTATCCTAAATTTCTTATCTTAACCGCGCTTCAACCAATAAATTACTAGCAAAAACCTCAGGCGTTAAACTCTAGGGTTTAAAATAATCTGAGAAGTAATAATCTGAATTTAGATTATCCTAAATGCGATAATCCAGAATAAGATAATCCAGAATAAGATAATCTAATTCTTGATTATCCAATTCTGGATTATTATACTTAACTAACTATTAGCAAATGAGCAACGATGATGATTAAGCCCAGACGTTATTTTCCTTTAGGTAAAGCTTATGGCGAGGCCTTTTGCAATCGCAGCCAAGAATTGAAGGAGTTAATCAGTAATATTGAAAATGGGAAACACACCTTTCTTGCCGCTCCTAGACGGTATGGAAAAAGCAGCTTATGTGAAAAAGCATTAATTGTATCAGAGCTGCCATTTAGCAAAATTGACTTACATGTTGCGACGACAGAAAAAGAACTCGAGCGTTGTATAGTAAAAGGTATTATTGATTTAATCGGTTCTACTATCAGCGTGATCGATAAAGCAATACAAAATTTAAAACATACATTTAAAAATTTAAAGCCTAAACTTTCTTTAGAAAAAAGCGGATTTAAAATAGAGTTTGAAGTTGAAAACGAAGCCTCTACTCCCGAAGTATTGCGCGAAATTATTATCGTGCTTGATAAATTGCTGATCACTAAAAATAAACACGCCATTTTATTAATCGATGAATTTCAGCGAGTCATGGAAATTGCACCCAATATGGGTGTAGAGGGAGGCATTCGCAGTGCTGCCCAAGAAACGCAAAATCTGGCTATTATTTTTTCGGGTAGCAACCGGCATATGATTGAAAGTATTTTTCAAGATGAAGGGCGGCCTCTTTATAAACTATGTCGAAAAATTAAATTAAACCGTATCGCCGAAGAGCACTATAATATCCATTTAAATAAAATTGCCAAATTAATGTGGAAAAGCTCATTGCCAGAGTCAACTTTTTTCAAAATAATGGAGCTTACCGAACGTCACCCCTATTATGTTAATTATCTTTGTGATTATTTATGGATGGAACATGTTAATTTGCCTAATGAGAAAAATGTCGAAGCAGTTTGGGAAAAAATTGTTGATGAAGAACGTAGTGATTTGTTAAAAGACTATTTTAATTTACCTGAAAATCCGAAAAAATTATTAAAATTTTTAGCGCTTCATCCCGATGAAAATATTTACAGTTTAGATGCTTCCATGAAAATGTCGATGCCCACTACCTCGGTCAGTAATGCGC
The DNA here is from genome assembly GCA_026125385.1 of Legionellales bacterium. Classification (NCBI taxonomy): domain Bacteria; kingdom Pseudomonadati; phylum Pseudomonadota; class Gammaproteobacteria; order Legionellales; species Legionellales bacterium. The sequence goes on along the minus strand of JAHCLG010000010.1, from coordinate 62,225 downwards.
TGAGAAAATTATTGGATGACGATATGATTGAAGCCATTCCTAACAAAAAATTTCGCGTGATTAATCCGGCGTATAAATTGTTGTTAAGAGGATAACTTTCGAGCGGGAAGAGTACACCCAGTAATCTGCTCATTACAGAATGTTATTATTTTTATGGATTTTTAGTATTATTTTATCAACCTGATTGTCGAATTGAATGATTCTTATTATTTTTTTCGTTAGCGATGTTTGGCGAGGAGATTGTTGTTATTGTTATCCTCAGTTTTCTTGTTTTGGGTTCTGTTGTTTTTTTACATCTCACTAACGTTTAATTCAATCGCTTTTCAGATTAACAGTCCCTGTAACAAGCAAATTACCTGAGTACGGTTCAAATTATATCCAGTTATTCTTAAGAAAGTATGACATACAAAAAGAAATACAGAAAAAGTTAACCCGGGGAGCAATGCGGCCCCAGGCTCTAAGCCCGCGCGCAGGCTAGCATTATCTTCAGTATTTGCCGTTTAATGCGCAGGAATGTTGATATACCGTTTACGTTTGGGTTGCAACGCCGCTTCACCTAAGCGTTTTACCCGATCGGCTTCATACTCAGTATAAGTGCCGGTCCACCACGTGATAGTGCCGTCATCTTCAAAGGCCAAAATATGCGTGCAAATACGATCTAAAAACCAACGATCGTGCGAAATAATAAAGGCGCTACCAGGAAACGTGAGCAAGGCTTCTTCTAGCGCGCGCAGCGTTTCAACGTCTAAATCATTGGTGGGCTCGTCTAATAATAAAACGTTGCCTGCACTTTTTAATAATTTTGCTAAATGCACGCGATTACGTTCACCGCCCGATAAATCGCCAACCCGTTTTTGTTGATCGCCACCTTTAAAATTAAATTTGCCCACATAAGAACGCGATTGCGTTTCATAATTACCAATGCGCATAATATCTTGTTTATCAGAAATTTCTTCCCACACGGTATTTTTAGGGTTAAGCGCATCACGCTGTTGATCCACATACGCTAATTTTACCGTATCACCAATGCGAATGGAGCCATTATCAGGTTTTTCCTGGTCGACAATTAAGCGAAATAACGTGGTTTTTCCCGCACCATTTGCCCCAATAATTCCAACAATGGCGCCAGGCGGTACGCTAAACGATAAATTTTCCATTAACAGCTGATCGCCAAAGGATTTGCTAATACCATTGAATTCAATCACCACATCACCCAAACGTGGGCCTGGTGGAATATATAAAGATTGTGTTTCATTGCGTTTTTGAAAATCTTGACTGTTTAATTCTTCGAACCGTTGTAAGCGCGCTTTATTTTTACTGTGACGGCCTTTCGGATTACTTCTTACCCATTCCAATTCTTTTTCAATGGTTTTTAAACGGGCGTCTTGTTGTTTTTCTTCTTGTTGCAAACGTTGTTCTTTTTGAATGAGCCAAGAAGAATAATTGCCTTCGAAGGGAATGCCATGTCCTCGGTCGAGTTCTAAAATCCAACCCGCGACATTATCTAGAAAATAACGATCGTGGGTTACCGCAATAACAGTGCCTGGAAAATCATGCAAATAGCGTTCAAGCCAACCCACACTTTCGGCATCTAAATGGTTAGTGGGTTCATCGAGCAATAACATATCGGGATTGGATAATAATAAACGGCATAAGGCGACGCGACGTTTTTGTCCGCCGGATAAATTTTTGATGAGCATATCCCAAGCAGGTAAGCGCAAGGCATCGGCAGCAATTTCTAATTTGCGCTCTAATTCCCAGCCATTGATGGCATCAATTTCATTTTGCAAACGACCTTGTTCTTCCAATAAATCATTCATTTCTTGATCATCTAAGGGTTCAGCAAAACGCATACTAATTTCATTAAAGCGTTTCAACAATGCCATGCTCTCTGCCACACCTTCTTCCACACTAGCACGCACGGTTTTTTCGGGATCTAATTCGGGTTCTTGCGCAAGATATCCTACTCGAATATCTTTTTGTAATTGAAAATCCCCTTCAATGGCTTTATCAATTCCACTCATGATGCGTAATAAGGTGGATTTTCCTGATCCATTTAAACCTAATACACCAATTTTGGCGCCATGAAAAAAAGATAAAGAAATATCTTTTAAAATCACTTTACCACCAGGAACCACTTTACCCACGCGATGCATGCTACAAATATACTGTGCCATAATCTCTTTCCAATCTTAAAAATGCGTTAGAAGGTACCTTATATCAACTCAATTCACAAGCCCGAAGTAATATTTTGTTAAGAATAGTCCGTTATACTTTAATGCGCTATTGCAAAATAGCCAGATAGCATAGGAGCTCACAATCAGGATGATGCTCGGACGCAAAAAGTAAACTTATTCCGCTAAGGATTTATTGTCGTGAATAATGTTGCTTGAGGTGGGTTCATCAACGTGGTGGTTTCCGATCTCTCCAACCCACATTGATGAATAGAAAAGGATTTCTTTCCACCCAATTAGAGCGTGTTGTTCAAGATTGCACGCGCGCAAGCCTAGCAACTTAAATAAAGTCGCACTGCAAAAATCAATGGGATACATAATTCTGTTATAGAATTGTTAAGACAGCCTATAAAACATCTCGTTTTTACTCGGTTCAAAAGGTATAATTTCTTCTTTTTTCGCATGAGATATTCACAATGTGGAATCGAACAAGTTCTATTGCCGATTTTGATCCAGAATTATGGTCTGCCATCCAACAAGAAGAGCAACGTCAAGAACAACACATTGAGTTAATTGCTTCAGAAAATCATGTGAGCCCTCGCGTCTTGCAATTACAGGGCAGTGTTCTCACCAATAAATATGCCGAAGGTTATCCCGCAAAACGCTATTATGGTGGCTGCGAGTTTGTAGATATTGCCGAACAACTCGCGATTGATCGCGTTAAAAAATTATTTAATGCAGATTATGCCAATGTTCAACCGCACTCCGGTTCGCAAGCGAATGCGGCGGTTTATCTCGCCTTGCTCAATCCAGGCGATACTATTTTAGGTCAAGCGCTTAGTGATGGTGGACATTTAACCCATGGTTCACCGGTTAATTTTTCAGGAAAACTGTATCATGCCGTGCAATACGGTGTGGATCCGCAGACGGGATTAATTAACTACGACGAGGTAGAAGAACTGGCCATCCATCATAAACCCAAAATGATCATGACCGGTTTTTCGGCTTATTCACGAATTCTCGACTGGCAACGTTTTCGTCGCATTGCGGATAAGGTGAATGCGTATTTAGTAGCGGATATCGCCCACGTGGCAGGTTTAATTGCGGCGGGTGAATACCCCAATCCTTTCCCACACGCCGATGTGGTCACTACTACTACGCACAAAACGTTACGCGGTCCTCGTGGCGGCGTGATTTTAGCCAAAGCCCATCCTGAGCTTGAAAAAAAATTAAATTCAGCCGTTTTTCCAGGTATTCAAGGTGGTCCACTTATGCATGTGATTGCTGCCAAAGCAGTAGCGTTTCAAGAAGCGTTACAAGACAATTTTAAAGATTACGCACGTCAAATTATTGCCAATGCCCGCGCCATGGTGGAAGTAATTCTTCAACGTGGTTATAAAATTGTATCGGGAGGCACGGATAATCATTTATTCTTAATTAATTTGATGGATCGTGAAATCACCGGCAAAGACGCTGAAGCTGCATTAGGACAAGCGCACATTACGGTAAATAAAAACACCGTGCCGAACGATCCGCGTTCACCGTTTGTGACCAGTGGTTTGCGCATAGGTACGCCGGCTATTACCACACGTGGTTTTAGTGTTAAAGAATGCCAAACAATTGCAGGCTTAATCTGCGATATCTTAGATAATCCTCACGATCACGCTATTATTGCGCAGGTAAAAGAAAAGGTATTCGCATTATGTCGACAATTTCCCGTTTATCAACTTGGATGAAATCATTATGTATTGTCCATTTTGTCATTATGCAGAAACTAAAGTCATCGACTCGCGCTTAGTCAGTGAAGGGAACCAAGTACGCAGACGTCGTGAATGTTTAAAATGTTGTGAACGTTACACGACTTATGAATCTGCCGAATTGGTCATGCCACGGATCGTCAAACGCGATGGGCGACGTAAACCGTTTGACGAAGAAAATTTACGAGTAGGAATGATGCGTGCGTTAGAAAAACGGCCGGTGTCCGTTGAAGCGTTAGAAGAAACAATTAGTCGCATCAAACATCGTTTACGTGCCACCGGAGAACGTGAAATTAGTTCACAATTACTCGGTGAATGGGTGATGGAAGAATTACGTAAATTAGACGAAGTCGCTTATGTGCGTTTTGCCTCGGTTTATCGTAGCTTTCAAGATTTAAACGCATTTCGCGAAGAAATTAAAAGATTAGAAAATGAACCAACCAAACTTACCGAAAAAATTTAATCCTCATGCCCGTCATAATGCCCGCCATTATGCGGTGCAAGCGCTTTACCAATGGCATTTCGTGCAAACGCCATTTGCTGAGCTTTATGCACAATTTGCCAGTCGTTTCGATTTAAAAAAAGTCGATGCGCATTATTTTCATCAATTAATCCAGCATTGCCTGGAAAAATCACATGAATTTGACGAATTAATTAAACCCCATTTAAGTCGTGCCTTAGACGAAATCGATCCCGTTGAACTGGCGATTTTGCGATTAAGTTGTTACGAATTACGCGATTGCCTAGAAATTCCGTATCGTGTGGTGATTAATGAAGCCTTAGAATTAACCAAATGTTTTGGCGCCACCGATGGCTTTAAATTTGTGAATGGCGTTCTCGATAAATTAGCACTGGCCTTACGATCAATTGAAGTGAATGCCGGACGTAAATTTCGTGATGAATGAGTTTGATCTGATCCAACAGTACTTTGCTCAATTGGGAGTAAAAAATTCGCAAGTCGATGTAGGAATAGGGGATGACTGCGCCGTAATGCAGTTAGCGCCTGATGAGCAATTAGTTTTTTCAGTTGATACCATTAATCAACACAGTCATTTTCCGTCACAGGCCAAACCTGCCGATATTGGTTATCGCGCGTTGGCCGTTGCCCTCAGTGATTTAGCTGCCATGGGAGCCACACCGAAATGGGTGGGGCTGTCGATGTGTTTTCCAGAATTTAATCCAGATTGGTTAAGTCAATTTTGTAGTGGGTTTAATGAATTATTATTACAACACCAATGTCAATTAATTGGTGGCGATACCACTCAAGGCCCGCTCAGTATTTGTGTGCAAGTGTTTGGAGCTGTACCCAAAGGTTTAGCGTTATTGCGTCGGGGTGCTCGCGTAGGAGATTGGGTATGTGTATCTGGATTTTTAGGATCAGCGGCATTAGGTTTAGATTTTGCATTACAAACCTGCAATGACAAAATTCAAGATAATATATTTTTAAAAAAATATTATCGTCCCAATCCCCGCATTCAATTAGGACTGGACTTACGTCATCTAGCAACCAGTTGCACAGATATTTCCGATGGTTTGTGTATCGATTTGGAAAATATTTTGCAAGCCAGTCGAGTGGGTGCAAAAATTAATATCGAGAAATTGCCGATACATCCTGAATTATTCGATTATTACCGTGAAGATCGGGTATATGAATTAGCCTTAACTCATGGCGATGATTATGAATTATGTTTTACCATACCTAAGCATTTATATGCTGATTTAGTCGAACTGACGCAACAAAAAATTACCATTATCGGTGAAATTATTGCTGATCAAGAATTAACATTATTGCACCATCAAAAAAGTATTCAGCTTAATTATTCCGGTTTTCAACATTTTACGAGATCATCATGAAATATCATAGTGCCCCTTCATCCATTTGGAAAAATCCTTGGGAATTCTTAGCCTTTGGACTCGGCAGTGGTGCAATGCCGATTGCTCCTGGTACTTTTGGTACCTTAATTGCTATTCCTTTTTATTTTTTATTGAGTCTATTGCCATTAATTTATTACAGTATTTTTATGGTGGCAGCTTTTGGCTTTGGTTGCTGGCTGTGTGAGAAAGTGAGCCAAAGACTTGGCGTGCACGATCATAGCGGCATTGTTTTTGATGAAATGGTCGGACTATGGCTAACTCTCATCGCTGTCCCACCGCATTGGGTGTGGATTGGAATAGGATTTATATTATTTCGTTTTTTCGATATCTTAAAACCCTGGCCAATTTCCTATTGCGATAAAAATATCAAAGGCGGATTAGGGATCATGCTCGACGATGGATTAGCCGCGATTCCCGCTGCCGCGATCTTGCAGTTAATTATGTGGATTTTTAACTAATGCACCGCCATACCACTTTTAAATACGGCTTTTTTCAAGGTTAACGCAAAAGGTAAGATGATGCTAAACGAGAGAGTAGTGAAGAAAAAGGCATCGAGAAATGCGTTCATTTGCGATTGTTGTCCCACGATTTGGCCTAACAATGAAAGGGTATGAGGATCGTTAAGATGAAATCCGGTTTTATTCATCCACTGAATGAAATTATAATTATCAGGTTGTAGGTGTTGACCCAAGGTGTGCCAATTCAGTTGAGTTTCGCGAGTAATAATCGTGCTTAAAATAGAAATCCCAATCGAGCTTCCTAAACTTCTACCAAAACTAAATAAACCGGTGGCCACTGGAATTAATTCTTCAGGTAAGGTATAAGAAGATAACGCCGAAATGGGCACAAAGAAAAAACCCATACCAATGCCTTGCAAGATCATGGTTAATAAAATATAAGATTGACTCACATCTAATGAAAATCGACACATTAACCAAGAACCTAGCGCAGAAAAAGCAATGCCGAGGCTAATGAAAATTCGCACATCATATTTTGCCATGAGTTTGCCGGCAATGATCATGCAAACGGCACTCGCCAAACCACGAGGTGCCATAATTAAGCCCGTGGTAATAATCGGATAATTTAATAAGCGTTCAAGCATTAAGGGTTGAATCGAAATAATACCAAAAATACAAATACAAAAAATTGCTAGCATGATGGTACTAACAGTAAAATTCCAATCTTTAAAGACTTGTAAATTAACAATGCTATCTTTTTTAGTGAGGCCGCGAATAATAAATAAAGTAATACCACCTACCGCACAAATCAATAAAAAAATAATTTCTTTCGATTCAAACCAGCCTTGAGAATTGCCTTTATCTAAAAATATTTGCAAAGAACCGACCCCAAGTGCCATCACTAATAGACCATACCAATCGAGTTTAATATTTTTGTGTGGTGAGTCGGTAATTACGCGTAAGGCAATGACTAATGAAATCATACACACTGGAAAATTAATATAAAATACCCAACGCCAATTGAGAATTTCGGTGATATACGCACCAATGGTGGGGCCTAGCACGGGTGCGGCCATGATACCTGTTCCCCAAATTGCCATAGCCATGCCTTGTTCATGTTTGGGAAAAGTGTCGCGCAAAATATATTGCGATAAAGGTATCAGCGAAGCACCAAAAATGCCTTGGATTGTGCGGAATAATACAATTTGAATTAAATTCATCGATAAACCACAGAGCATCGATGAAATTAAAAAACCAGACATGCTAGTAATTAATAAGCGTCTACGGCCGTATTTATCGACTAAAAAACCGGTTAATACCATCACAATCGCGGACGATACGATATAGGAAGTGAGTACCCAAGTGATTTGATCGGTATCGGCACCGAGTGATCCCATCATTTGTGGCAAAGACACATTGACGATGGTCATGTCGAGCACTTCAATAATAGCAGCTAACATTACCGCAATGATGACAAGCCAACGATGCTCATATAATTTTTTTTCGCTAGACACTGGTGGGGTGTTATTTTCCATTGCAACTAATCAACAGTATCAATGGTGACGGTGGAGCTTGCACCCACACGTAATGGATATTTTTGCGGGTCGGGATTTAATATTTTCACCCGCACAGGAAAACGTTGTGTGACTTTTACCCAATTACCCGTCGCATTTTCAGGCGGTAATAACGAAAATGTTGAGCCGCTACCCCGGCTAATACTGATTACTTCGCCATGAAAAGTCGTATTAGGATAGGTGTCGATGGCAATTTTGGCTTTTTGTCCGGCGCGTAAACGTTGTAAATCGGTTTCTTTAAAATTCGCCTCAATCCACCAAAATTCATTTTCAACAAAGACAAACAAAGGCTGGCCACTGGCCACCACATCGCCGGGGCGCAAATTAAAATTAGACACTATTCCTGCTTGGGGCGCACGGATAATGGTGTGCTCTAAGTCCAGTTGTGCTTGATTGACTACTGCTTGTGCTTGACGCAATTGCGCATTAGCGTCTCCCGTTTGACCGAGCTCGTCGAGTGCTTGTTGCAATTGTTGTTGGGCTGATTTTAAACCGGCTTTGGCAACGGCTAATTGCGCGGTAACACCATCTCCCTGTGCTTTAGCCACCGTGCCATTTTTTACTAAAGGCATGGTGCGTTGATAATTTAATTCGGCATTATGCAATTCGGCTTGGCGCTGCTCGACTAAGGCTTTAGCCACATTTACCGCGTCTTGATTGGCACCCATGGCTTGCTTGGCGAGCGCTAATTGTGCTTGTGCTCGTTCTAAAGCAATTTCAAAAGGGCGGGGATCGATTTTAAATAGCACGGTATCTTTGGCGACAAATTGGTTATTCACTACGTTGGTTTCAATCACATTTCCACTGACTTCGGCAGCCACCTGTACTACGTTGGCTTGCACATAGGCATCGTCTGTTGAGGGATACACAATCGTGTGATGCCAATACCACAATATAATGCCAAGCAGGAAAAAGCCTGCAATGATCCACGAGATGATTTTATTGCGTTGAGTCATCATGTTTGAGGTTAGTTCTTTGCATTTAAAATGAGCCTAACCTTACCACAAATTTTAATTATGTGCTAACGTCGCTGGTAGTAACCTTTAGACGCATGAAAACCGAAATATTCTGGATACTGGGTAAATTGCTCTATCGTCTGATTAACTTGTCTATTTTCATTAATCAGTAATTGCTTAAAGGTATTGAGTTACTGACTATTCATCACACTTTCGTTACAATGAAAGCTCTTTAGCATATAAAGGAGTTTTATCATGCGTATTAATATTGGTATTAACGAAGAACAGCGTAAAAAAATTGCAGAGGGTTTATCCCGTTTATTAGCAGATACTTACACACTATATTTAAAAACTCATAATTTTCATTGGAATGTTACAGGCCCCATGTTTTCTACGTTGCATTTAATGTTTGAACAACAATACATCGAATTAGCTGATGCGGTTGATGTGATTGCTGAGCGCATTCGTGCGTTAGGGGTATTTGCTCCAGGTAGTTATCGTCAGTTTAGTGAGTTAACCTCAATAAAAGAAGAAACCACAGTGATCAGCGCTCAGCAAATGATTCAGCAATTAGTTGAAGGCCATGAAGCGGTGGTGCGAACCGCACGTGAAATTTTTCCCGTAGCGGATGAAGCTACCGATGAAGCCAGTTGTGATTTATTAACACAACGTTTGCAGCTGCACGAAAAAACGGCGTGGATGTTGCGAAGTTTATTAGATTAATTTGGCTGGCGAGGCATCGAGTTAAAGCTACGAAGGAGTGTATACTGAATACAATCCCTTCGTAGCTTTAGCTCGACAACAAAGCCTAAAATTGAAGTATGAAGAATATCTATCAATTTGTCCTAATCTGGGAAAGGAACTACTCCTTCAGTGTTTTGCGTTACACCCGTTTGGATATCCCATAATTTTTTATAATGGCCATTCAAGGCAATTAATTCATCATGCGTGCCATGTTCGATAACGTGTCCTTGATCAAATACATAAATACAATTGGCGTGACGAATAGTCGATAAACGATGCGCAATCATGATCACCGTTTTGGTGTTTGCAATCACTTCCATGGCTTGTTGAATGGCTAATTCTGTTTCATTATCAACTGCCGAGGTGGCTTCATCGAGAATTAAAATGGGGGCATTTTTTAAAATTGCCCGAGCAATGGCAATACGTTGACGCTGACCACCGGATAAATTAATTCCGCGCTGACCAATGTGAGTGGCATATTTTTGCGGGAATTCTTGAATAAATTTATCGGCGCCAGCAATAATGGCGGCTTGTTGAATTTGCGCTTCGCTAACATTATCAATTGCATAAGCAATATTTTCTTTAATGGTGCCTGAAAATAAAAAAATATCTTGATTCACTAAAGAAATTTGTTGGCGCCACCATTTTTTATCAAAACGTTGAATGTCTTGCCCACCGTATAAAATAGTTCCGTGATTGGGTTGATAAAAACGACTGAGTAATTTAATCATCGAACTTTTACCCGAACCCGATTCACCGACAAAGGCAATGGTGTGCTGAAAGGGAATCGTTAAATTTAAATCGATAATTGCTGGGCGATGTGAATTGGGATAACTAAAATTAATTTCTTGAAAGACGATATCGGCTTTTACTGTTTCATCCAGAGTAAGTGTAGTTTCACTAGGTTCGTCCATCTCAATGGGCCAAGTGAGTAAATTAAACACGCGAGTCGTGGAGGCCATGACACGTTGATAATCGACAGTTACTTCCGCTAAATAACTAAATGGCCACAACAAGCGTTGCGATAAAAAAACTAATACACTAAAAACACCCACATTCATCGTATGATGGATCGCTTGATAACCGCCAATTAACAGCGTGCACAAAAAGCCCGTTAAAATTGCAATGCGAATAACGGGCGTGACCATGGAGCTGATGCGAATGGTTTCACGATTGGCTTGTTGATATTGCTGACTGAGTTCGTTAATTCGTGCACTTTCATATTTTTCCGCCGTATAACTTTTAATAACCGCGATGCCGTGAATGTTATTAGTTAATGCCGCACTGATATTAGCGGCTCGCGAGCGCACATTTAAAAATTTGGGTTCTAGTTTATGTTGAAAATAAAACGCACCCATTAAAATAAATGGAATCGGCACAATCGCAAATAAGGTGATGAGCGGGGAAAATGCTAAAAAAACCAAACCTATTAGCAGTGTAGAGGCAATAATTTGAATGATTTGATTAATGCCATCTTCTAAAAAACGTTCGAGTTGATTAATATCATCGTTAATGGTGGCAATGAGTTGTCCCACTTCATGGCGTTCAATATCGGGTAATTTCGCGCTTTGAATATGATCATAGGCATCCATGCGTAAATGATGTTCAACCACTTGCGCCAGGTTGCGCCATTTTATGCTATAGAGATATTGAAATAGCGATTCGCCACACCAAATTATAAACGTGATCGCACCAAGCAACGCCAGTTGATGGGTGATCGAAGGATATCCGGTGAAACGCGCAATCCACGAATCGTGGCGATTTACCACAATATCGACCGCACCCCCGATAAGAATTTCAGGGAAAATATCGAATAATTTATTTAAAATGGAATATAAACACGCTAATAAATAATTTTTGCGATAAGGACGCATATAGCTTAATAGACGAAGCAAAGGATAACGCGCGGGTTGTAAGTAGTCGGGTTGTGGTGTCATGAAATTTAAACTCTGTATTTGAAACGCCAAAGGCCACTTCTTTATGCTTGAATTTAGGCTCTGTTGCCAAGCTAGAGATCCGGAGACATGGCTTAGGTCTACATTTTTTCGCCTCTTTAACTCCGTGCCTCACTGATAATCCAAGCGTTTGAGTAGCGATTTGCGTTATCTAATCTAGAGGATGATTTTAACGGCAGTGCTTAGAAAATACTAGTTAATTGAGCGGTGAGGGAAGTTATGATGCTAAATTGGGCGTGGAGATAGGGCGTTGTTGTCGAGTGGTTGGTATTTAGAGCTAGGGGTAAATTTTTTTAAGTTCTAACAGTTATCTTCAAAGGGTTTAAAATATTATTTTTAATTTTATTTGCCGACTCAGCATAAAATTTCACTACATCGGGTTTCCACCAAGCAAAGTGACGTGAGAAATGATTGCGGTGTGGGAGAATATTTTCATCGGTGGCTGAAAATGCTGTATTGATTTTGTTGATCTTGTCTAACAACCCTCTAGAATCGGGCGTTGTAGGGTCTTCTATCAAATTCTGGATTTTGGTAATGTGACTATCAAATAAGGTAATTCTCTGAGTCTTAATTTCTGCCGACTTATCAAAAAAACAATACGATGCCTCCACACTCCTTTTTTTATCTTCTAATTCAGTTTTAATTTTCTTTAATATATTTATCATTCCATGATCTAAGCTAAACTGAACAGGAGTTTGTGTAGACCGATTATTTTCAGGTATTAGTGTGCTAGTTATTTGTCTTGATGACTGATACTGGTTGTTTTCCGTTGTATTTGTGATCGTTGAATGCGTCATCCCATCGCTTTGTTGGTTTGAGGAAGAGGACGCTTCCATTTCTGGCGAAGTTTGGGTTGTTATTGCTGTTGCTTGTGAAGATTGTGAATGTTCACCTGCACTCGAGGTGCTAGCTCCATGTGTTGTAGTTTCAGTAGACTTTGAGGGATGAGATGAAGAATTCAATGCTTGAGCAATATCGCTAAATGAATTTGAATTTGAAGCTGAATCTGTTGTTTCATTCTGTAGTGGTGATTGAGCTTGCAAAGTTATTTCAGGTGGGTCATTTCGTTTGAGGGAATCGTTTCTTGCAAATAAACCAGGTTGGCTAACGTTAGGCGCTTGGGTCGTTTTTTTAGAAAAGATTCTTCTTTTTTCATTGTTCCTCGATCTAAAGAAAAAAGAGTTTTCTTCATTTTCTTCCTCAGACTCATCATCTGTATCTGGTGAATTATTTAAATCTTCAGCTAAAGAAGGAGATTTTTGCATTGCATTTAAATTGGCATCGCTATTTGCTGCTGTGACATCATTATTTTCTGAACCTGACTCTGAACGATCATGATCCGACGAGAGTGTTCCACTTTGTGAAGTTCCTGATGGATGATTATTATCATGACTATAACTATTATAATCAGTATTCACACTCATACTTATTTCACTCGACGTTGAAACAGTATCATAATTAATACTATCTCTATCTGACTCTGAGTCAGCATCACCTAGGTTAGTTGTTGCTGCGATAGACAATGCTTCGTTTTGTGAAGTTTGTGACTGAGTATCGTCTTTATCATCACCAGTGCCATTGATATTTTTTTTAGTGCGACTAACTGGAATTCTAATTGGCGGCGTAGTGGCCGCATTGGCGCGTGTAGGCCAAAAGTGCTGCGTAGTATGAGGTTGATGAGTTGCATCATCGTTATCGGAGGTTGTTGGAGTTAATGCATTTAAATTTTCAGTTAGATTCTCTAATTGAGAAATATATTGATTTTTTTCTGCTTCAAAATACGCTTGATAAGTTAACTCATCGGGAATTGTAAAATTTGAAGATGACGACATATCCACTTTTTCTGTGGTAGAGAACCACGAAGGAAAAGCCCAATTGTTAATAAGTTTTTTAAATACGTTAATTTCATTGGTTAATTTATTTTTAACCCGAAAAAGTTCTGTAGTGTCACTGTTAATATTTTTGCAGCGAGTGGTGAAAATATTAATTTCTTCTTGAGCATTTTTTAAATTTTCTAGCCATTCATGCAATTCTTTGCTTCGTGCTTCTCTTTCGATTTTAATTTTATTTAGTTTTTCAATTAACTCATCTTTTAATGCTATATAATTAACTTTGATTTTTTCTGATTCTGGATCGGAATAGCTTTCTATTCGGGCGAGATCGGAGTTGATTTCAGTTAATAAACCGTCTTTTAAGGGATTCGAATTCACCATATTGCTATATGAAACCAGATTTTTTGAAAAACTTGCTAAGCATTCTTCTTTTTCTTTCACCCTTTTTTCAATTGCTTCTAATAAACCATTAGTATTAGCTTTTTTAGTGTGTAATTTTCTCTGATGTTCTGCTGATAATAATTTCGCAGGAATTGCTATGAGTTGTTTTCTAATAGATGTTATTTCTTGATAAAGCGATTTCCAAGGAAGAAATAAAAATTTATTATTTAATTCATCAATTCGATTATAAATGCGATTTAATTGGGTATCCCAAAATAAATATTGTCGAGTTTTAACAGTGCTGTCGTTTAATTCAAAATCACTTTGTTCAGCGGAATTATCTAAATAAAAAGTAACCAAGTATTCTTTTTTGAAGGTATTTAATTCTTGTGTGTACTCATTAAAATCAAGAGGAAGGTTGTATTTTTGATATTTAGGCTTAATATTTTCATCTACTTTTAATTTTTCAAGTGCTGACCACAATTGACCATCCAACAACGCAAGAAAATTTCCCATTTTCGCTTGATATTGAGCTACATCAGGCCCCAAAGCCCCAGGCAATATCGCCGTTTCGATTTGCCAAATTTTTCCATCTACCGCCTTAAGAAATTCACTCAACACCATGTTTTGCTCGTTGAGATATGGATAATTCTTAACAAAACCTTGTAGTTCTCTGATAGCATTAATCAAAGGCATAAAACAATACTCCTTTTTTCTTATAGTACTCTCGTAAGCTTAAGAAAATATGATGAACAGGTGTTTTATTCGCTGAGATTGCTCACACTGCGTGCGCTAGCGAATTTTCACACTAGACAAAGCGACGCATGAACGGTATCTTCTACATTCTTCGCCGGATGAATAAACAGTGATTCAAGGATAGACTTGTGAAAAATTATTGGGCAACGATAGGTTTTTTGAGCGCGATACTCCTCTTAGGGTGGGTGAATATTGCTAAAGCGGGTGCACCACTCTGGACTTTCACACCGTTAACGGCTACTGCCATTGCAGTGCCTGCTAATGGCACCGCTACCGTGCAATATCGCGTCACGAATCAATCTTCAAAAACCCATCGGCTAGCCATGCAAGCAATTCCTGGCATTCATCCCATCACCACAGGACTTGGGATCTGCGGTAATCCTTTTATTCTTACGGGCAAAGCGTCTTGTATACTGTCATTGCAAGTTGAGGGAAATGAATTAACTCAATCGATTACCGATGGCCCCATCGTCTGCGAACAAGGTTCCGCTTTACAGTGTTATCGCCCGAGTGCGGCGAATCGCTTGGATATCACGCAAGCACCACCGATTTCCTCCGCGACTATTTCCGTGAGTCGTTCACCGGTAACGTTAGTTGCGAATGGCGGCGTGGGATCACTGACGATTAATAATACTTCTTCCACGGTTACGGCAACTAATATTATGTCGGATTTTACTGGCACGGCATTGGAAGATAATGTCACGGAAACGGGTAATACTTGTGCCAATTTACCTCCACTTGCGAGCTGTTTGCTTATCTATACTCCTGGGAGCGTCGTGGTACCTCTAACCCAATTTCCGATCCACGGTAGTAATACCAATACGATTAACGGAGAAATTCGAATTGATTCAGGTAGTACGCTCATTTCTGTCACACCGGCCTCGGGTTCGGCTGCGGGCGGTCAAGGTGTTGTTCTTGCGGGAACCGGTTTAACAGGATCCACTGCCGTCACGTTTGATGGCATCGCTGCGACCAGTGTTCATGTGGTGAATTCCACGACGGTAACCGCGGTTACTCCTGCCCATGTCTCGGGTGCTGTTGATGTTGTTATTTCAACACCGAATGGCAATATTACCTTGCCCAATGGCTATAGCTATTTACTAACGCAAGTAGGTCAAGCGGTGTATGGTGGGGTGATTGCGTGCCTTAATGGAGGCTTAAATAATTTAATTGCAGCAACGGCGGATAATAGTACCTCGATAGCATGGGGAGGGGCGGGCACTCTTACCAATGCTTCTAGTAATGCCGATGGTGCTGCTAATACCGTGGCGATTGAAAGTGCTTTGGGTGCAAATGGTGGTGTGGCCTACGCTGCAAAACTCTGTAGTGATTACGAAGTCGACTCTCAGGGCAATACACCTTGCCAAGCGGGTAATACGTGTTATAGCGATTGGTTTTTACCGGCTGGAAATGGGGCTAATCAATTAGATTGCCTTTATCAGAATAGAATCGCGATTGGGGGATTTAATCCGAGTGCCTATTGGAGCTCCACAGAAGCCAGCGTTATGTCCACGCTCAATGCCTTTTATGAAGATTTTTCCAACGGACACCAAAATAGTGCCGCTAAAGGATTGTTATTGCGCGTTCGTTGTGTGAGAGCTTTTACTCCTTAACCGCAGTGGTGTGATGATGCTAATTCTTTGACCTCAAGCCGCATCATAAGATGAGGAACGGGATCGTAGGCGGGGCAAAATTCTGTTAATTTTTTAAAGCCGGCTTTTTCATAAACATGAATGGCTTTAGGATTGGATAGGGCGGGATCGATCAGAAAAAAATCGGCGTCAACGAATTTATCTAGAATAAACGCTTGAATCATTTTATGAGCAAGCCCCTTGCCGATAAACTCTTTTGGTCCGATTAATAGATCTAACGTAACGATTTTTTTTCCTTCGATATACCATTTATTAACATCGTCTTTGCTATCATAAGGTCCCATCACCGGTGACGTCATTAAAAAACCCAAGGGTTTATCTTCTAAATAGGCAATCCAGTGATCAAACGCATAACGGCCATTGTGACGAATGCCTTGGCAATATAATTCAATATTGTGCAAAGTATTTTGCAAGCCTTCACCATAGTAAAACTCTTTAACATGATCTTCATTAAACCACGTTAAAATAATTTTTTGGTATTCGGAATTAATCGGATAGAAATAGAATTTTGGTGAGTGAGTCGTCATTAATTTTTTCACCTAGTAATTTCTATTAAGCATGATTTTTCGCAATCATAATTGCCTCGATTTCAATCGGGGAGTCATCCGCTAAACGTTTAACCTCAACCACGGCGCGGGCTGGATAAGGCGGATGAAAATACTGTGCCATCAGTTGATTGAAGGTGGAAAAATTTTTAAGATCGGTCAAGTATACCGTGATTTTAACAATATTATTTAAATCACCACCCGCTGCTTGAGTTATTGCATTTAAATTAGCAAGCGCTTGTTTGGCTTGCTGAGAAAAATCGCCCGCAACTAATTTTCCTGTTTTAGGATCGAGAGGGATTTGGCCGGAAATATAAACCGTGTTACCGACGTTAATGGCTTGCGAATAAGTGCCGATTGGAGCAGGAGAATTTTTGGTGTAAATCGCCTCTTTGAGCGCTGGTTGCGCAAAACTTAACGAAGTAACCAGCAGAGAAAGCAGAATGGTAATCGCAAATTTTTTCATCATTAACTCCTATTAATTATCTTGCTAAAGGAAAAGAATAATACATGGATTGCAGCCCAAGTCGACCAGGACCCGTAAAACGGTTGATAATTATATTTGAGCCACCAAAAAGACCGGCCACTAATTTTTGTCCGATGGTATCCATTTTTACGGAGCGTTCTTTATATAACCAGCTACCCGGTTCAACATCAATGGCTTCACCATCGCCTAACTCAATTTCAAATACATTACCATAACCGTGTAACCATAAAATACCATCATCTGCTTCAGCACGAAAGGTATCGATAAAAAAACCTGAACTACCTAACAGCATATTTGAAATGCCTTGTACGCGTTTAAACGAATAATCGATATTTTGACTTGCCGCCAAAAATTGATGTTCACGGACATCGAGTTCTTCACCACATTTTAAATGTTTTGCAAAGATATGACCCGCACCATCGCGACTAAATGCAATTTGCCCATGACCGGTGGCTTCTGTAATAAAAACTTGCTTGCCAGCAATTATTCTTTTGAACGCGCCCCGTATCGTTTTTAACGAGATCTTAACTGATGGATGTTTCCATAGCATCACATGATGTTCGAAAAAAATAGGATATTCCGGGGTGATATTAACGGTTAATACCGGCACTAATTCACCATCGAGGTGATAAGTAATATTGGCAAAGGTTTCTTCGCATGCTTGCGTGGGTAAAATATGTGGTGATTTCATTAATCTCTCTCCTGACAAGTAATGTAGATTGACGTAGCCTGGAACGGAGCGCAGCGTAGATCCAGGATCGAAGTATACAAATGCTCTGATCCTGGATCTACGCTGCGCTCCGTTCCAGGCTACGCTGCGTTTAAAAATTTATAAATAATTAATACAAAAAAATAGCATATTGCCTATCTCAAAGCAAACAGTGCGATTTTAATCAATTGTACATTGCGTAACTCAATAAATTTGGTATACTAACTTTCATGAAAACATTAATAACTGCAAAAAATCAATCACACTCAATTTTTTCTTCTGAAAAAGTTTATTCTTCTTTCTTTAATTATTTCTTTTCTTCATTTTATTTTGCCCCGCTGGGGCAATAATACTTAATCTTTCTACAATTTATCGCTACTCTTCACGTTTGAATCTTAGGCTTTGTTGCAGAGCCAAATCGGTAGAGGACTGTATTAACTATACATTCTTTCGCCTATTTAACTCCGCATCTTGCTTATACGCCAATCGTTTTGAGTATTTATGAACCGAATTTTTTAAGTCTACAAAGATAATATAGATGATTAAAATCTTATTTCGAGGAGAATGATATAATGAAAAAATTAACTGGTACTATATTACTCATATTAACAATTAACGCAGCTCAAGCAGCATTTCCTCCTATTTATACTTATGAATGTGATATTCATAATCAAACACAGAAAATGCTTTCCTATAATTCTGCTGTAAAATCTGGCACCATTCAGCCTAATTCAACAGCGGTATTAAAATGGGCAAGTGTTAACTCCAGCAGAGGAATGAACATGAACGTTGAGGGCTGTAATATCAGGTATGAAATCAATGGAACTGCAACAGGTGATGGAGTAGTTTGCATTGTTCAAGGTGATAATGTTACTGTTAATTCAACTCCATAATTAATAAATATCCTGGATTGGGCTTTGCTTAATCCAGGATCATAACGTCCTAAATTTTTGGAATTTAGAACCCCTAATAATATTGAATTTTCTTAAAGCAGGTATTTTCCAGTGCTTGTCAAAAACCAGTAAAATGGATAACAAACCCAAACAGCTCGAATTTCATTAAGCATGGAGTTTCCTTTTACTGCTGGTCGTGCGATTTTAAATTTCTCAGCCGAAGACCATTGCTTACGCTTAAACATCTTTACCCCCTGTCAGAGGAAGCTCTCTCAAAAATTTCGGCTTTCGTGTTCAAGAAGTGAGGGGATTATACTGAAAAGCGTAAGCGTTTTTACGATAAAAATAATAGCTTATGAAATGATACCACCCCTTAATTTTTGTTATTACCGGCACTCCTAAATTTTTAAAAAGCGGTAATGATTTTGATTTTAAAATCGGTTAAAAAGATGTGAAAAAGAAAATCATTCGTATATACTATTTTGAGTTTTTTGCTAAGGGATTGATTGATATGCATAAGATTGTGTGTGGTTTACTGGTATTGATTTGCCCGCTTGTTTTTTCTGCTCCTGTGGTTTCCGTGACACCAGTTACAACAAAAGTCAGCCATCAAATGGTTCAAGTCATCGGAGAAATTCGCGCCAAAAGAGATGTGACGATAAAAGCAGCCGTTCCCGGGCATATTAAAGCCGTGTATATTGAATCTAATCAACATGTTTCTGCCAACGAAAAATTATATCAAATTGATCCTCAAGGTTTAGAGCAAGAATTAGAGCACGCTAAGGCAGTTGAGGAATTGACTCATACCCGTTACGACGAATTTAAAACACTTGTTAAAAGGCAATTCAGTAGCCGAGATCAATTTTTGGAAGCTAAAGCAAATTATCATGCAGCACGTGCAAAAGTGGCTAATCTAGAACACCGTCTTGGCTTAACCTTGGTGCGCGCACCCTTTGCGGGTAAGTTGGGTTTAAAAATGGCTTATTTGGGAGATTATGTTGATATTGGGCAACCGCTAATCCACATTAATGATGATCAAGAAATGCGTTTAGATTTTAGTGTTGCTGAAACGGATGCAGCTTTATTAAAGCTGGGTGATACCATTCATTTTTCGTTAACGGCGTTTCCCAAACAAAATTTTACTGCCAAGATTTATGCTCTGAATAATCTGTTAAGCCAATCAAGTCGAGTATTGGCAGCTCGTGCTTTAATCGATAAATCAGAACAAAAACTACTTACCGGGCAATCCGGTGTGGTGAAAGTTGCCGTCCCAGAAAAAGAGCAAAGTTTATTTGTGCCCGTAACTGCAATCGTTTACGCGAGCACCAATACTTCTGTCTATCGAGTTGATCAGAATAATAAAGTTCATCTGGTCGAGGTTAAGCTTGGTGAACAACAAGGAAATGAAATACAAGTTCTGAGTGGCTTGCAACCAACTGATCGAGTTGTGAGTGAGGGACATATTAAATTGACTGATGGCAGTCAAGTTACCATTGCTAAGGAATAAATTTAATGGCCTATTTTACTGATATTTTTATTCGTCGCAAAGTAGTTTCACTGGTATTGGCGCTAAGCGTACTCATTTTTGGTTTGATTTCATATTTTTATTTACCCTCGCGTCAATTTCCTGTCGTGAATATTCCTGAAATTACGATCACGACAAAATTACCTGGCGCCGCTCCTAATGTAACCGCAGATTATATTACCACACCCATCGAAGCGGCTATTCGTGATGTCGACGGCATCGATTATGTGCAAGGGCATAGTGTTTATGGAGAAAGCGAAGTCACGGTGTGGCTCAATGAAGGGTATCCAGCAGATAAGGCGTTAACTGAAATTCAACCTCGAATTAATTCATTATTATGGCGTTTACCGCCTGGTACGTTTAACCCTTCTATCATCAAAAATAATAAACAAACACCTGTTGTTTTTTTTAATATTGGTAGTGATCAATTAGATGAAAATGCAATCACGGATTATGTAACACATGTTTTAGTTCCTCAATTAGAATCGATTCCAGGAGTGCAAGATGTGCTAATACACGCTCCTCGTGAATATGCGATGAAAATTTGGCTCGATCCCAATAAATTATATCATCACAATCTTACGGCACTTGATGTGGAAAAGGCTATTAAAGAAAATAATATTCAAGTGGGCACAGGTAAACTACGTGGCACTATGGAAGAATATAATATTAAAACAAATTCAAGCTTGGACACGCCAGAACAATTTGATAATTTGGTAATTAAACGCGATGGTAATCATTTAGTTCGTTTAAGCGATGTAGGTTATGCAAAACTAGGATCAGTAGATGATAATTTTGTTACCTTAGCTAAAGGACGAAAATATGGATTAATTATTGGTCCTATTGCTGCTGAAGATGCCAGTGATATTGAAGTAGCAAAACGAGTGTTGGCAAAGATGCCAGAGCTGATTAAAAAATTTCCGCCGCATTTGCATTCGAGCATTGTCTGGGAAACCTATAAATTTAGTGAACATTCTGTTGCTTTAGTTTATGAAGCAGTATGGGAAGCGGTGCTGTGTGTGATTGCCGTTATCTTTTTATTTCTAGGTTCTTTTCGTGCCTTAATTATTCCTATTGTCACGATTCCGTTATCTTTGATTGGCGCCTGTTTATTTATGGCGTTATTGGGTTTTAGTATTAATTCATTAACGCTGTTAGCATTTGTGCTGGCAATTGGTCTGGTTGTTGATGATGCGATTGTGGTATTGGAAAATATTCATCGTCACATGCATTATGCCACTTCCAAACTACAAGCAACCTTAGAAGCCACCCGCGAAATTGCTTTGCCAGTCATATCCATGACATTAGTGGTGATGATTGTATTTTTACCAATTGGTTTTACATCAGGTTTAACGGGTGCTTTATTTCGCGAGTTTGCGTTTACGTTAGCCATTACGGTTTTTCTTTCTGGCTTTTTTGCGTTAACGCTATCACCCATGATGTGCGAACATTTATTAAAATCTGGTAGCAGCGAAAATCGTTTAGAAAAATACATTAACGAAGCTTGTAATAAGTTAGCGAGCAGTTATCGAATTCTTTTAAATTTTTTACTTCGTCATCGTTTTTACGTATTAGCTTTTGCCGCACTTATTTTTGTTGCTTGTTATGCGTTATTAACACACACGCCATCTCAACTATTACCAGATGAAGAGCAGGGGGCTATTGTGGTGATTGCAAAAGGCCCGACCGCTGGCAGCGTATTTTATAGTGAAAAATACGCCCAAAAAATTATTGATATTTTCAAAAGTTACAAAGAAGCAGCAAGCTATTTAGCCATTAGTGGTTGGGAGGGGGATATCAACAAGATTGTGGCAATTCTCATTCTGCGCCCACAGCAGCCTGGTGATCGTACGGAAGATGAGGTGATCAACTCAATTAATAAACCTTTATCATTGTTATCTGGAATGAAAATTTTCGCAATGAATAGGCCTATTTTGACGGATGTGACGGGTCTTGAACAACCAATACAATTTGTTTTACAAACAAGTGGCTCTTATTATGATTTAGATGTAGCGATGAAAAAACTATTAACTATCACACGAAATAATCCTAATTTTAATGCAGTTCAAACAGATTTAATGATCGATAAACCTCAAATTAACGTTGATATTAATCGCGATCGCGCCGGCTTATTAGGCATTCCTATCGTTAAAATTAATGATGTGATTCGCATGTTAATGGGTAGACCTATTTTGGGTTGGTTCTCGATGAATGATCAAAGTTATCCTGTTATTCCAGAAATTATTCGTGGCGAACGCGTATCTAGTACCTCGTTAAAAAATCTTTATGTGCGAAATGATGCCAATGAGTTAGTTCCTTTGACTAATTTAGTAGACATTAAACGTGTGGTTGCGCCACAAAGTCTTAATCAATTTCAATTGTTGAATTCAGGAATTTTAACAGCTAATATTTCGCCCCATTATTCAATGGGCGATGCTGTTCATTTTCTTGAAGAAAGTGCTAAAAAGGTAATGACTAAAGAAATGAAGTATGATTTTGCCGGAGAAACTCGCCAATTTGTTATTGCACAAGGAAAAATGTTGATTATTTTTATGTTATCGGTATTAGCTATCTATATCATGTTAGCAATACAATTTAACAGTTTTCTTGATCCGCTGATTGTAATGTTAAGTGTCCCTTTGTCTGTAACTGGTGCGCTCTTGATCATGCGCTGGGGAGATATTTCTCTAAATATTTATACTCAGATTGGTTTAGTGATGTTGATGGGATTGATAAGTAAACACGGAATATTAATTGTCAATTTTGCTAACTATTTACATGATGTTGAAAAGAAACCATTACACGAAGCTATTTTGCAAGCTGCTTCAACTCGCTTACGCCCGGTATTAATGACTTCAGCAGCAATGGTGGTAGGCGCGATACCCTTAGCGCTAGCAACGGGGAATGGTAGTATTGGGATTAGTCAAATTGGTTTAGTGATTATTGGTGGCCTAACTTTTGGTTCGCTGTTAACGTTATTTGTGGTTCCAGTGATTTATACTTTTGTGCCGCGTCATACCGAAGCGTTGAATTTAACGGAGTGACGACTATACCGCTCGCCAATGAAGATGCGGGGAGTCGAAGATTAAGTCGCAGGCGATCGTTATAAGTGCGTTCGCTAAGCTTTCGCAAAATAAGACGAAAAATAGGTGTTTATTAGGATAACTCACTTCGACAATCAGTGAAAATTTCTAACTCTAGATTTTGTCTTCAGCCGCATCTTGAAGTGCGTTGGGTATAGTTCACAGAATTTAATCGTTTAAGATTGGTGAAAATTCACCATCGGGCAAAATGACTTCTCCATTCATGTCATTCGATTTAATGATAGCTACAACTAATTTAGTAATGAGTCGGTACCTGTTTCAATAGACAGTAAAGGTTGACTCTTTAAATTAAAATAGTGAGTGAGGTAGACAAATTGAATTTGAATGGTCAGGAAAATTGTGAGTTAACTTATTAATTAATAATGTGTTTTTTGGTGCTGGCGCACGGACTCGAACCGCGGACCGGCTGATTACAAATCACCCTCCAGGCAACAAAAAAATCATTATAAATCAGCAAGTTATTCAAAATATTTTTCTAATATATTTTCAGAAAAAACTTATAATTTGTCTGAAAATACAAGCACTCAAGAAAAAATATTAGAAAGAAAATCCAATCTTCTTAAAAGCACGATATTACCTTGATGTAATATTACTTTTGTGTAATACTTAAAAGGAAAGTAACATGTGGGAAGTTGAATATACTGATGAGTTTGAATTGTGGTGGAATGATTTAAGCGAAGGGGAGCAAGAAGATATTGCGGCAAGTATCGGATTGCTTGAGCAACTCGGACCCCAGCTTAACTTTCCGCATAGCTCAGGAATAAAAGGATCAAAACATTCGCGCATGCGTGAATTAAGGATACAACATGGTGGAAAACCATTGAGAGTACTTTACGTATTTGATCCCAGACGAGTTGCCATTTTGTTACTTGGAGGCGACAAAACGGGTATAGGTCGGTGGTATGAAATTTTTATTAGTAGAGCCGATAAACTTTACGACGAACATTTAGAGCAATTAAAGCAAGAGGGCATCTATAATGGCTAAGTCCTTTAAAACATTACGTAATAAAATGAGCGTGACTGCTCAAAAGAATGCTCAGGAAAAAACTCAAAATATGATTGCTGAAATGGCATTAAATGAGCTTCGTCTTTCAAAAAATTTTTTGCAAGAAGATATGGCAGACGCATTAGAAACCAAACAAGCCAATGTCTCGAGATTAGAGCGTCGCACTGATATGTATATTTCAACATTGCGCAGCTATATTCAAGCATTAGGTGGTGAGTTAGAAATTACAGCAAAATTCCCTGATGGTAAGGTGCGCATTAAGCAATTTGAGAATGACTAATTTCAATTTAAAAGGGAATATTTAACTATGAATGATATGAATAAACTTTTGCAAGAAGCCGCAAAAAGAGACGGATTTAATTTAGAATTTTTAGCCAAAGAGAAATTAAATAATAGTGGCTATACTGTATTTGCGAATAAGATTTTTATCGAAAATGACAGCTTGATAGAAACTGACTTGATTGCGATTGATAATACAAGTAGCAAAAATTTAATTATTGAGTGTAAAGGTAGAGAAAGTGACTCTTTGCTATTAGTAGTTACACGATCAAAACATGATCTATCGGAGGAGGAAAAAGAAGCTCTTGACCATGTTAGCCGAATTTCTTTGATTGACCATTTTCACAATGGTTATAGGTTCCATATTCCGCGATTTGATATTCAGGAAGATTCAGCGAAAGTTTTTACAGGGGATTTTTTTAGGGCTGATAAAAATAATGGTACCATAAAAGGCTATACAAAAATTTCCAAAAATGAAGATCAAAATAATTACTATAAAGCTAAGTTACAGCTTGCGCAGTCAGTTAAATCCTTTATCTCTGAAACAGAAGAACTGCCAGGAAATCGCTATATTTACCCTATAATTGTAGTTAATTCTGCTATTTGGACGGTGGATTATAATCGAAATGCCGATGATCCAATTATTTACCAACACAAATGGGTATTGCAGCAGTTTGATACCGCGCTACCATTAATTCATAAAGAAGATTTAAAGTGGAATCAAGAATTTTTTAGTATTGTTGTAAGTATTGAATATTTTGATGATTTATTAAATAAAATAAATCAACATCATCCTACCACTCCACTTGATAGAAACGAGCTTACACTTCAATCAGGTTTAATCTAATCATGATTTTCCTTAACTATCAATCTCAAAAGGGATGCTTATTGTTATACCTTTGGATAAACAACCCATTTTTTTTTCATCTTCTTTCAAACAATCTGTGTAATGCTCTTTCATTTAATGTTATACATTGTTGAAGTAAATCGCTCATCAAGCAAAAATAATTATTGAGTATTACATTGTGTATGCTTATCGTTTCAATATGCATTGCTACCACAATAAGTGATTCGAGTTTCGCTAATATCACCGTCATTTCTTCGCGACTTTCGATTTGTTCATTTATAAAATTGTCAAAATCAAATACGCTATTCTCACCCATGACACTACCCCAGAGTTGTGTTGTGGTTAGTAGCATGTAGGTGTATCGAGCATCCACATGTTACGCCTTGTAAAAAAGTGGGCGCATTATGAACGCCCACCTAAAATTTTTAATTACGCTGAGTTCTTTATGCCTTCCGCTAAACCCCATATTTTTTGATTAAGCCGAGTATTTTGATCAATATTAGTAATGGGCTTTAACCGTGCGCGCCGCACATAACCCTGTTGATCTCGGTACAGAGCCGTTACACCACCTTTGGTCACATTTTCTTGAATGATATTTAGGGTGGTAAATAAATCAGGCTGATTCATTTCTTCAAAGCGTCTAACTTTTAATAAATGTTGAGGTTGAAATCGTAAGCCCGAGGTGGAATGTTTAAAACGTTGCGCATGAACTTGCTGAGCAAATTCTATTTGTTGTTCTTGGGTTAACATGAGCTGGCTCATTTCTGCTGCGGAATCAAGCATGGCTTGTGCGGAATGAATAACCTCATAGGTACCTTCGATAACTTCTTTTAAAATATCACCTTGATGACGTATACGAACTTCGTTAAAGGTTTCACCAGCAACCAAACCATTGCAACATACCACCCGAAAAATGCCGGATAATAAACGATACGAGGATAAGCCATCGTGTGAGTTTATTAATGCAATTTCAGGAAACAAACCTAAAGCATTGGCTTTTGCTTCACTGTGACGAAACCGTACACAATGCTTTGCAAAATTACGGTTACCGCTAGATTGGCAACGTGATTGATGCGCAGAAACAGGGTAAAAACCTTCTTGGCTTAAGCCTTCTATTATTTGAAGTGTTGAAATATGTTGGTAGCGTTCACTGGTGCGTGTTGCGCGTGAATTGGTAAATACTGAAGGTACGTAACGCTCTAAATAAGCAGTTGATAAAAATTGCATGTTGAGTCTCCTCATTTCGGTTATGGTGAAAAACAAAAATTTAAAATGCAGTTAAGCAAAGTTAAATCGATACCAAAAAAATGAAGAGAAATTGTTAAAAGAAAATTTACAAAAATAAGGATAAGATGTTAGGATTGCTTTAGCCATGATAACTTCCTCTGAAAGTTGTTGTGGTTAGCGTTGCTAGAGTGTTGGTAGCACTTTAGTAACGCGCTTAATTAACAAGAATAATTTTATCACATCAAGTGAACATCAGCAATAAAATACAGTGTTTTTTTAAAAAATAATTTAATCAAAAATCATTCATCAAATCCCATAAATAATAATTCGCCTTGTTGTTTTAATATATTTTCAAATTCAGGCTCGCGCTCTAATTCTTTTAAAAGATAATAAAGACCGCCTAAAATAATTGCTTTAGGATATTCCGCTAATCCAGCTTTAATAATTAAACCGCCTAATTCAATTTTACGGCGCGTGTCTAATTTACGTTGCTTTTCTTTCAGTAGGTAAAGTTGCTTTTTCATGAGAATTATCCTCTTGCGTGTGCGTCGTAGTGCGTTTATTAAATTGGTCATGATTTAACTTTTTTGTAATGAGTTGAAATTCAGCTAACAAGGCTGTGCTATTAAAATCACCTAAACCGGCTTGAATCGCTATATCACCAATTTCAAGTTTGCGTTTTTGTAAAATTTTTTCATAGCGCGCACGTGTTTGTTGAATTTGTTGCTCAAGTTCGGTTATTTTTGAGGAAAATATTCTAGCTTGGCGAGGTTTCGTCACGGTATCATTGCTCATGGTATTACTCCAAATCCTTTACATTGACTTACAGCGACGAACTGTCATCTTAGAATAGCAAATCAATTCCATTTGACAAGTCGCCATCATCAAAAAAATCGAAATATTTTTATCCATAAAAAAATCCAAAAATCCGCTCAGGCGCAATATACATTGCTACGCAATGTTGCTAGAGTAATTGTCTATGGCGATCGAATTTGCACAAATGAAAATATATTCTCGCTCAAAAATGCGGAATGCAATTGATTGCGCAGCATATCGTGCGGGAGAAAAATTACTCGATTATAATACGGGAATCGTTTACAACTATTCCAATAAATGCGGTGTGGTGCATTCAGCGATTATATTGCCTAAAGATGCTGGTCAAGAATTTTATGATCGTGAATGGCTGTGGAATCAAGTTGAGCGTGCTGAAAAGCGCAAAGATGCGCAATTGTGTAAAGAATTAATTCTAGCGCTACCCAGGGAATGCGATTTAGAAGCCCATATTGAACTTGTGAATGAATTTTCTCGCGCACACTTTGTTGATCATGGATTAGCGTGTGATGTGAGTATTCATCACGATAATGATCAGAATCCACATGCTCATATTTTAATAACCACCCGTCGCATTGTAGGTCATGAATTATCACAATATAAAGCACGAGATTTAAACCCTAAATTTTTTAATCAACATATAATGCAACAAGATTATTGGAATAAACATTGGCGCGAACTGCAAAATGAATTTTTTAAACGTAAAGGATTGGAACTTCGCGTTGATCCCAATTTGCTGATCCAAACCATTCACCAAGGTCGATTTCATGGGAAAGATTTTGAAAAGGCACACATCAATTTTGAGCGTAAACAAGCTGCACTTGCACAAATTACCACATCACCTCTTGCGGTATTAAATTCATTAAACCAAACCCACACCTTTTTTTCCAAGCAAGATGTGGCTTGTTTATTACACAAACACATTGATGATCCCACACTTTTTGCAGCCACACTCGAAAAAGTATTGCAGCATGAAGAGGTGATCCCACTAGGATTAGCTGAAGATGGTCGTGAACGTTATATTACTCACAGTGCTTTTGCAAAAGAACTACAATTAGAAAAATATGCTAACGAATTAAATCGTCGTGGTTCGCATCGTTTAACTCATGACTCTATCAACAATGCAATCGAAACCTTTCATTTAAATGCAGAACAGGCACATGCTATTCGTCATGTACTGGCACCAGGCGCTCTGAAAATTATTGTCGGACGTGCGGGAACAGGTAAAACTCATTCGATGAAAGCAGTTGCTAAAGCTTATGCGCAACAAGGTTTTCGCGTGTTAGGTGTTTCCTTATCCGGTATTGCTGCTGATGGTTTAGAAAAAGAAGCGCATATTCCGAGTTACACCATTGCACGCTTACAAAAAAAACTTCAACAAGGTTCTATTACTTTATCCGCCAAGGATGTGATTGTGTTAGATGAAGCCGGTATGGTGAATTTAGACAATATGAATTGGCTATTAAAAAATATTAGACAATCACGTGCAAAATTAATTGTGATTGGCGATCCTGGGCAAGCCGAAAGTATTGGTGCAGGTTCACCCTTTCGTACCTTGTTAGAACGCGCAGGATTTGCAGAATTAAAACACATTCTTCGGCAACGCCACGAATGGGCAAGACAAGCCACTTTAGATTTTGCTGTGGGTCACACGCATAGTGCATTAAAAACCTATCAACACCAAGATTGTATTCATTTATTAAAGAATGAAACGACGCGTAATGAAAAACTGGTTACTGATTATTTAGAGTATCGCAAGCAATACTCTCACGCCGATGTGGTATTAGTGGCACACCAAAATAATACGGTAAAAGCGCTTAATAAAATAATTAGAGAGGCCTTATTAAAAAAGGAATTATTGCAAACTGGACAGGATGTGTTGAGCGCCTATGGTAAAATTAATGTGTCAATTCAAGATCGCATTTTATTTTTAAAAAATAATACGCAACTGGATGTGCGAAATGGTCAGTTTGCAACAGTCATTCATATGGCTGATAATAGGATTACTGCCATCAAAGATGATGGTCGCAAAGTGATTTTTGATGTAAATCAATATCGTTCATTTGATTATGGTTACGCCGCTACGATTCACAAATTACAAGGCGTCACTAAAAAAGTAGCATTAGTGGTTGCCGATGGGTTTGGTTGGTGTCGCAATTTAACTTACGTTGCCATGTCGCGCCATCGCGAACATTGTCATGTATACGCAAGTCAAACGCAGCATCGTACCCAACAACATTTAATTAAATCCTTAAGTCGTTATGGTGTGAAAGACGCTATTATTGATTTTCCATTACGCTTAGCCTTAGCGCATCAATTAACAGAAAATTCTGTATTAAAAAATGCGTGTCGTAAATTATCATTGCCTTTTGTGAACATAATTGATGCTTGGAAAACTATTTTTTCTCGTCAAGAACAGTTACAAATGCAACAACGCCAACAAAGTATTTTAAATCGAAGGGAACGTGCTAAAGAGGTTGCACAATTAGCCGATTATCATCGTGCTTATAAACAAAGTGTAGCTGCCATCCTAAAACATTCACAAGAAGAAAATCTATCTATTACTAAAACACAGCCATTACAACAAACGTGTTATGACTGGCAAAATAAACGTAATAAATTGGCAAGTTTAATTGTGCAATCGGGTCACAATGTTGAAAATGCTTTGAACGCTAATCAATTAACAGAGGAAGAATTACAGCAGTTTGCCAAACAACATGATGATTATTATCGCCGGCGTGTCTACGCTAAAAATACCCATTATAACGTTCATTATCAATCAAACATCGATAAAGATGCCGTCATCGCGGCATTATTACAACAAGCAGAACGATTTTATACCGAGCATTTAGGTCAACCCAAAATAGCCAATGCTAGAAATTGGCGTTATGGTAATAAAGGTAGTTTATCAGTGAATGTGAGTGGAACGTATCAAGGATTTTGGTGTTCATTTGAAACGGGGGATAAAGGCACACCGTTACAATTGCTGATGGATCCTAAAATTGGCATGGGATTATCGTTTAAAGAAGCCTTAAATTATGCAGCGCGGTGGAGTGGTGTAGTAGGATTAGATCCAGTGCAACAACAGCATTTAAAAATTAATCTTCAACAGAAACAAAAAATTCAAGTGCAGAGCGCACAGGAATATACAGAACAACGTATTAAATTAGCAAAATATCTAGTGTCTTTAAGTAAACCCTTTGAAAATACATTAGCAGAACATTATTTACGTGAACATCGTAAAATCGCTACTGAACGCTTAAGTGCAGATGTCCGTTATCTACCAGCGAGTGAACGTTACCCTGAACCAAAATTATTAATTATTTCTCGCAATTCTCAACACGCAGTGAGTGCGGTGCAATTAATCAGCTTAGATAAAAACACCGCACAAAAAAACTCACAAGCGAAAATTGTAAAACACCTGATTGGGCAACGTGGTCACACCTTGGTGCAACAAGGCACACAACCGCAAATTATTTTTGCTGAAGGGTTAGAAACAGCCGCGAGTTTAATGACGGCATTTCCGCGTGCGTGGATTTATTGCGCATTGGGCAGTAGTTCTCATTATGCTGAAATGGATTATTTAATCAATCAACATCAATGTCAGGAGTTGATTCTTGCTAAAGATAATGATGGGCACAATGCCAAGAGTGAGTTAGCATTTCAAAAAGCGCTTGAACATTTTCACGCGCAAGGAATTACACCCCAAGTATTAACACCTGAATTATTAACAGGCATGAACAAAGTTGATTGGAACGATGTATTGGTGAAAAGTGGTGTGCGCGAGCTAACTGAACAAGTCTTGGGGCAATATGAGAAAACACATTCAAAAAACTTAAGCTATACAGAGGCTAACCGAGTTGCAGAATCAACAAGGAACGCAGTGCCACTTGCTACTGCTATTTTTGTCGAGTTAGAAAGATAAATGAATCAATTAGTTAGTAGTTATAGTGATAACTGACTCGTTGTGCATCAAAAATAGTTTGAGAGTCACTATTCTATGATATAATATGCCCAAATTAATAATGAATATCAGGAAAGAAAACCATGCCTATTCAATATATAAAACAGGATGGCTATGCTCACTTATTGAATCATATAAAAACTGCTGCAGAAGAATATAATAAAGAACGAGCCGAGGATGGATTTTTTAATCAATATAGAAAAGCTAAAGGGCGGCGTAAAGGTATAAAACTTCAAGCTTATGCAGATAAGCTTACTGGTGGACCACAAGATAATTTTTTATTACTTGCGTTAACATTGGCAGTATTAACATCCGGCTCCGAAGATTTAGCTAATCGCATTGCGATGAAGCTCTTCTCTGGCGATTATCAAGTTTTTCATGATAATACTATAAATCCTATAAATACTCTTACATCAACTGTTTTTGTTGAAAATCAAGCTTGCCGCCATAGTGCAACTTATATTGAACTTACTGAATTTCCAAGCTGTAGTCACTTAAATTATAGAAAAACAGCTGCCGAATTAATAAATTTAAAATATTCTGATGCAGCTAACGCAAAGAAATTGGCTGAAAAAGTTGAGCAGTTCAAAGAGTCCCTCAGAAATGACACAACTGAAATAAATAACGATCTTTTATCTCTTGGTATGACTTAATATTATAGGTATTATTTGAAAAAACGCGAAAAATTCAGAGTTTAGTTAGTGAGCTTTATGTGTTACCACGATTAATATCCACAATAAGGATGACTTTGTAGTATGGAAATCGTTGTTAATCAAGATCCACTTGATATTGCACCGAATAAAACCTTAGCTAATTTATTAGTTGATTTAAAGCTAAATCAGAATAATATCGCTATCGAATTAAATGGTACTATCGTCCCACACAGTCTTTATGCCTCCACTATTGTCAAAGAAAATGACGTCATTGAAATTTTCCATGCAGTGGCTGGTGGGTGAAGGTTAATGAGTTTTACGGATGATGAAATCAATCGCTACGCCAGACATTTCAGTTTGCCACAAGTTGGCAAAGTAGGGCAGGAAAAATTAAAACAAGCTCGTGTAGTGTGCGTGGGTGCTGGTGGTTTGGGTTCTCCTGTGTTGTCTTATTTAACGGCGGCAGGTGTGGGACATATTACGATCATTGATGATGATCGTGTGAGCATTTCCAATTTACAGCGCCAAATTTTATATTCCAGTCAAGATGAACATCAGTTTAAAACGGAGGCTACGAAACAAAGATTACAATTATTAAATCCCCACGTCACCATTAACATTCATACAACACGCCTAACCCATGACAACGCGCAAGATTTATTGCGCGATCATGATGTAATCATTGATGGCTCCGATAATTTTCAAACACGTTATATTGTGAATGACGCGAGTTTTCATTTAGATATTCCTTATGTTTATGCGAGTGTATTACAATTTTCAGGATTGATTTGCGTGTTTAACTATCAACACAGCCCGTGTTATCGCTGTCTATTTCCACAACCACCCAAAGATTTTGTGCCGAATTGCCAAGAAGCGGGCGTGATAGGTGCATTACCTGGAATGATTGGATCACTGCAGGCGTTAGAAGCACTAAAAATTATTTTAACTGTGGGTGATTGTTTAGCGGGAAATATTCTACACCTTGATGCGCTAACCATGAACTTCAAAAAAAGTAAATTAATTCATGATCCAGCTTGCATTCTGTGCCAGCAAAAAATAGATTACGCACACTTACCTCATCACCATTTAACTACCTGCGGAGAAACCATGATTCAAGAAATCGATGTTAACGAATTAAAATGCATGATGGAAAATAACGACAAATTTACGTTACTAGACGTGCGCCAACCCGAAGAAAATATCGCGGGGAATATTGGTGGTTTGTTGATTCCATTAGGTGAATTGGAATCGCGTTTAGATGAATTGAACAAAGACGATAAAATCGTGGTGTATTGTAAAGCCGGTGGTCGTAGCATGATGGCTGCGCAGATCTTGCAACAGCATGGGTTTGAGCATGTGATTAATTTGCAGGGTGGGTATTTGGCATGGATGGATACTTGATCTAATTTCTTCATTAGAAGGAGTATGAATAATTTTAACGCACAAGAAAACTGTTACAACGAGAGACTAATATGATAATTGAAATCAAAAATGCACTGGAGCCCGCAAGCTCAAGCAATTGGGCAAGTTGGTTTTCTGCGGTAGGTTCAATAGGTGCTGTATTCACTGCACTTTTTTTTGGATTACGTCGAGATAAGACGTATTTATATCGTCAAAAGAAGAAAAGCAAAGAATTTGCAGTTTTAGCCTTAGATTCATTAAATAAGTTACATGTTGAATATTTAATTAAAGATGATATTACTAGCTTAAATAAGATAAGGGATGATTTAAAGTTACATTATGGCGAATATGAGGAATTTTTAGGAGTATGTGATACTAAATATTTTAATAAATTTTCTGAGTTATCTTCATATTGTAATTCACAAATTGATATGTATGGAGAAGATAGATTTAAAGATGAATATTTAATCAAAATTATAAATAAAATGGATGAGCTAAAAAGAGAAATACTTGAATGTCGCGGGTTAACTTTCACTTTTGAGGAAAAAATTAAATACGAAATCATTAAATTTACCTTAAAAGATGAAAACCGAGAAAACCTTAAAGAATTTATTAATTCAAAGGCTGGAAATCCTGATTTAGAAATGATTCAGGAATACAATGAAGTTTCTTATAGAATTAAGATTATGTCTAAAGATAAAGGAAAGACATTCCAGGCTCATCTTTACTACAATGATAGTGGCAATGAGATTTGTTATACAGGTGGAAATGATATAAATGCTAGTAATACCATTAAATTTATAGAATTTATTCAGGATAAATTTAATGATCGCATAAAATCGATACTGATTTAGAGCTTCAAGATAACCGATTTAGTTTAATGGATATCTAATATTGATTAAGTCTAGAGCTTTTAATACTCTTCTTTGTAACAGGGCATCCTCATACCACCTCAACAACCCCACCCGCACCGGATGTTGCGCCTGAATTTTCACGATTAACTGATCCTGAATATCCATAATTTCCTGATACAACATCAAGGGGCGTTTTTGATAGTGTATCGAAACACTTTGCATGCCTTGTTGAAATGAACGTTGGCGAATTTTCACCGTGCGATCACCTAATTGTTCACTCATAAACAACGCGTCATTTTTATCACTTAATCCAAAGGTAGCTTTTACTTTTGCATCAATAAAAACCGACGCGTCTTCTTTACCATAGCGACTGGCAATTTGCGCGAGGTTTTGTAAAAAAATTACTACCCGCACGTGATACGATCGCAATAATCCAATCGTCGATTTAAACGATTCCATGCGCCGTAAAATTGCAAATTCATCTAACATTAAAATCACGGTATAAGGTTCATCAGTTTTAGGCTCTTGCTCCACCATCGCATCTAACACTTGTTGCCAAAACATGGTGAGCAATGGTGATAAACGTTCCATGTCATCTGCTGAAAAACCTACATAAATTGTCATTTTTTCTCGGCGCAAATTTCTGACATCAAAATCACTATGAGAGGTTGCCGCATCAATTAACGGATCATCCCATAAACTAAAATAAATGGTGAACGATTCAATAATATTGCTGCGTGTACGATGATCGAGTTCTAATAGTTTTGTCATATCACGATAAAATAAGGGATCAAGATCATCACGTTTTTTCATGTTATCTTCTAACCAACTAAAAAAATTGGTTTGCTTCACGGTACGGTTAATTTCACCTAGGGTTACTAAGCTTCCTGGTGTATCTAACAAATATAATGCAATAGCCACAAAAATTTTGCGCGGCGATGAATACCAAATTGGATCAGAGTGATGATTTTCGGGAATTAAAATCCCCGCATTCTTTTGTAAATATTTAATTCGTAATTGTTTATCTCGTGGCACAAAGTCCAAGGGGTTATACGCATGCGTTAAGCGATCATTCCGCGAGGGTGCCCATAAAAAGCAACGATGTCCATGGGCTTGGCGATAACCTGAAGTTAAGCGAAACAATTCAAACTTCACATCATTCACGACCATGGACGCAGCATTGGTTAATAAATTAGGAATAACCAAGGCACTACTTTTACCCGTACCCGATGGCGAAAACACCACAATGTGTTCGTGGCCGCCAATGCGCAATAATTGACGTTTGAATGTGCCTAATAAAATACCCTCAGAGTTGAATAAGCCTGCTTTTTTACAATCACTGAAGGTTGCAAAGCGAGCGCGACCGTATAAATTTAAGTTGGGATTGCGCGCATGAAAAAATTTTATGACGATTGGAAGAAAACCTAATAAAAATATTCCACCTGATAATATTAACAATAAACAACGAATTGATGGATCTGCAAACCAAATAAATAGCCAACTTTGCCAGGGTAATACTAACACTAACGTGTCGCCTAGTTGATACAATATGAAACTGCTGATACTGACTGCTGTAATACCCCATAACAATAAACCCAAGGGATACACCCGTAGCCATAATGACTCTTTTTGTTGGCATAAAAATAATATCCCTATTACGAACCAACTGCATAAAATAATACTGACTAACAAGGTAGCCAATAATAATGAATTTTGGGTTGTCATCCAAATGGGAAATAGTGTTAATGATTGTTGTAATAACAGTGCTGGCACTAACCATAACGCACTTATTAAGGCCGTGATAAAAATACCGACGCGCCAATACGTCATGTGAATAATTCTGTTTGCGCAGATTTAAAATACATTTCACTGCAATAACGTTGAATATAACCACCTTCACTGCGCCGTTTCACTTGCACAACCACATCGATGAGCTGCAATAACTGTTGGCGAATATCGTCGGTGCGTAACGAAATATAATTATTATTTAATCTAACCAAATTCATTAAACGTTCAATCGCCATTGCAGGACTGCTGGCATGCACGGTTGAAAATGATCCTGAGTGTCCTGTTGATAATGCGGCCATAAAATCTGCGCTTTCTTCACCGCGAATTTCTCCTAAAATTAATCGATCGGGACGTAAACGCAATGCAGTTTGCACGAGCATACTCATGGGCACATCCACCATCCCGTGTTCGCCACGCGATGACACTAAATTTAATTGATTGGGTTGAATTAAATGAATTTCTGGCACATCTTCAATGGTTATCATGCGTTCCTGATGATTAATTTCTGCAGCACAAGCATTTAATAATGTGGTTTTTCCAGTACTCGTTGCACCACTGATTAAAATTGTTTTATTCGCTTGAATGGCGGCTTTTAAAAATGCTAACCATTCGTGTTGATGAAACAAATACAGTAATTGCTTTTCTTCTTCATCTGGATTGAGCGATGCAATTTTCCACTGCTCAGGTAATTGGGCTATTTTTGTGGCAGCAAAAAAATGATGTTGCTGATAATCATCTAAACTCAATGGATGAAATACTGTTTTACGAATACTCATCGCCAGACTGTGTTTGCGAACAATCGGTGGTGCGACAATTTGCACGCGATGGTTACCTGGAATCAATCCTTTAACTAAAGGATGCGCCACGTCTAAGAGTTGTAAATTTTCGTGTGCAATTAATTTCGCTAATTGCCAACAATAGGGATAGGTTAATGGTGATACCGGAAATTGTTTTAATTGAGAATGTTTTTCGATCCACACCTCGCCAGGCCGATTAATTAAAATTTCATTGACTTCTGGATCGAGCAACCACGGTTCAAGTGGTTTTAAATAATATTGCAAGGTAAAAGTGGATGGCTCATCACTCATGCTACGTTATCCTTATTCATAAAAGGCTAAATCATGCGCTACCATCACTTGGATCACTTTACCTTGATAACCGTATAAAGTGGGTTTAATGGCAATCGTATTTTGTAAATTTTGACTCGCGCTTTGCTGAAATGATTGACCCAATGCTTGACGATAGGCACTGCTACTGTTGTATTGATCGGTATTATTCACACCAACTGTGCTGGTGGCTAAATTAATCATGCTAAGTAAACTTGCCATGCCAAAGCGCGCAATAAAATGCGTGTTGACACTATCGGCAGCAACCCCACCGCGACCTAATGCATCCACCCCCGGACTATTTAATTGAATGGAAGTATTATTCGGTAAAATAATGCGATCCCAAATAATAAAAATTCGTGATTGGCCTTCCACATTTGCTGTGACATATTCGCCATTTAGTTGACTATCCGCTGGAATTAAAATGCGTTTTCCTGAAAATGCATAAATCGGTTCACTCACAGTTGCGGTGATCATGCCAGGAAATTCGGTATTAATGGCATTATTGAGACTTGCAAAAATCAATGTACCCGCCACAATAGTGCGATCCGGATGTGAAATGCGTTGCGCGTGGAAAGCACTTTCGTCGTGAAAATTTAAATTATTGGAAGTGTTCATTGCATTATTTGCAACATCATTGTGAATGATACTTGAAGTTGCAAGATTAGAAGTGGCTATGGACGTCGTGGTTTGATCCCACGCATTGGTGGGTGCTTGCATGCGTGCAATTAAAAACTCCGCTTGTGCTTTTAATGTTTTTTCTGATAATACCTTGGCGATTTGATGAGAGGCGACTTGATGGGGCTGTGCTTGTGCGCGTTGTTGCAACTGAGCTTCAAACTGCGCTTTAATTTTATCGGCCAGATCAGTGCTATCTAACGCAGTAGAGGAAGGTGAACCCTGTTCGAACGATGCTTCTTTGTGCTGGGTGCGTGAATGAAGATACACGACGGTTAATCCCGCTAATATAATAATAAATCCTGCTAACACCGCTTTTAATATGGCAGGTGTTTTCACTAAGGCTAAATTCATGAGTGGAGATGCATTTAATGGTTCAAATTCTTTATTGTGTTCGATTTTTTTCATATTACCACCCTTGCCAACCATGATTCATGACCGCTGCTTCGCTGTGCCCTAAGCGTAGTGAAAATTCTTGAGCGATGGTTTTCACCACCACATAAGATCCCACTCGCCGCGTTACTAAACTGCGCTCTTGCCCTTGATGATCTAAAATCGGAAAAATGGCTGGAATAGATTGATGGTCATGAAATTCAAAATAGGTAAACGTACCATCATCACACACTTTTTGCGGAAATAAGGTATGACTGCCTGAAAAACTATAACGATAGTTTTTGCAATTCGGATGATCATCCACATATTTATCATGTGCTAGTGCTTTTTGAACTTTAGCTAATGCCGCCTGCTGATTTTTTTCATCATTGGGATATAAAAAATCAATGGCAGCATAATAAGGATAAAGCGAATGTTTTGGATCAGTGATTAATTGAAAATAATAGACATGTTGATTGGTGAATACCGTTAAATGAGTATTTGATTCTAAGCTTGTGGGTTTAATCACCAAATGATTTTGCAATAATGACGAAGGCTTATTAATATGCCACACTTTTTGATCACCATTGTTAGCTTGGATCACCGTTTCATTGTGTGAAAAATTAAGGGTGACTTGTTGTAACATGGGTACAAAAATGGGAACAATATTGTGTGCTTGAAAATTTACCCAGGCGATATTGGGATCACTCGGATAAGCTTTAGGTAAATTAATTGCAACGACTTGTGTAGTAAATAATATCACACTCAATATGATTATGGTTTTCATTCCATCACCTCATGACTGAAATGCGTTTGTGTCTCCATTTTTCCTGTTTGATTACGCTGATATTCAGTCACTTCAAATCCGCGCCAATTTTCTAATTGAGCAAACGGACTTTGAGGCATGCCACGATAATGCCAACGAATTAACACGGAATATGGGGTGATCGTTTGATGATCATTGCCATCGTTGCTAATTAATTGAAATGTGACTAAAGCTAAATTACTCGCCTGAATAAATGCCGCCGGACGATGCAGGGCGCTATTACCGTCTTTATCTAAAAATTCGATATTAATGTGTTGAACTTGTGTGCTGCCATTTTCGCCCAATAGGCGAATAGGACTGTTGGGATTTGATAATGTTTGTGCGTGTTGATATTGCTCAAATACACTAGGATTTGCTAATAATTGCACGATGCGAAAACGAAAATTAAAATCGGTATAATTATACGATTCGAAATAACGCACAAAGCGTGCAATATTACTTTTTACTTCATTCACATTATTCGGTGCATTTTTTTGATTGGGCGCACTTACCCAGGTTTCACCACTTGCATTTTCATGCACAACGACTAATTGAGTGCGAGTTAATGGCATCATGGTAATTAAGGCAATTGTTAAAGCCAATGCCAATAACATCGATAGCAAAAAAGCACGTTGATAACGTTGGCGGCTGAGCACAACGCTCAGTAAAACATCATCAAACCAGGTAGCGCTTAATTCAAAATAATGAGAATGTTTATTTTTCTGTGAAGTCATGCTGCGTACTTGATTTAGCTGTTGCCTCGTCTGTTGTCGTTGCTTTTGATGACGGAGACACCACAGCTTGAATAATCGCCAACGCGTTACGATACTGTTTTTAATTTTAAAATAAAATGATTTCATGTTTATCCTCACCGTAAATGCCCAAATAAATGTTTACCTACTGCTCGCGTAGCTTTTCCTATAGATTTTCCCGCAACATCTTTTGCTTTATGACTTGCGGCACTAGCAGCACCTGCTATACCTGAAGCACTCGCTACAGCTGCCATGCCAGTAACAGCCGATTCAAATCCACTCTGACTACCCATGCCACTTGCCATCATTTGCGCTTCTTGCGCGACTTTATAAATTAATCCTACGCACATGCCGCCAACAATAAAAAATGGAATTAATAAACTAAAATATAAGGGTCGATTTTCGGCGAGCGTATCCATCACTGCTTGCAAACTGCTTTGACACAGTTGCAACACCAAAACCAACATTAAATTCACAAAAATAATGGTGAGAGACATACCAATGCAACGAGACAACCAGTTGGTGTAAATCGATTTAGTGAATTTAAATAACGCGAGTGGTAAAAATAATGGCGTTAATACAAATGAAATTGCTAAACCAATTTGGGCATAAAGTAATTCATAAATAGCAATCATCATTAATAGTAATGTAATAAAAAAAGTAATTATTGCAAAAAAATACGGTTCAATATTAGTAAGGTGTCCCAATGCCCAAAATGCTTGAATGGTTACTACTAATTGTGATAATACCGCTTGCAAACCTGACTCAATTGAATTTCCTGCAATGGGAATGCCGAGCGAATGGATCACTTGATTAATTAAATTAACTGGGGTTTTGGTAAACACATTATAAATTAGCTGTGATGCATGACTCCATGAAAAACCCAAAAATGCGACAATAGAAATAGTCAATATCGTGCTGTATAAAATGGATTTAAACCATTCTGGCTTATATAAAATAAAGCAACAACCTAACGCCGAAGCTAACACTGAGGCTTCGATAAATGGTGTTTGTAATAAATTGGCAAATGCTTGAAACCCTTGAAACACAAACTGCTGTAACAGGGTGTGAGTCTGAGTAAAAATAGTTTGAATTAAATTATCAACTAGCATCAGGATTACTCGTTAAAATCTTGTGCCCAGACTATTGGATCTTCAAAGTCTTGAGGCAAAATGGTGTTAGCAAAGCGGTGCTCTGTATTAGCTATATTGGCCATCCAAATAAAGGCGTTTAAACATTTTGAGATAATCACATGTTGTTGTGTGCTGATAGTCATTCGTTGCTGTTGTGAAAAAATATCCCCACAATCTCCTAAGGGGATGGAACCTAAATAATGCGCAGGAATTTGATGAACGACTTCGCCCCAAATAAATTTTTGGGTTTTTTGCGGTTCATCTAGCAAAGGATTGTGACGCGCTGGTAATAATGTTTTAATGCCGATCAGAAAAATCATAAAAAACAATCCCACTTTAATCATATACCAACCTAATTTCATATTACGTCCTTTGTGTTAATGCTGGTGAATTGATCCAAACTTGTGAACAGTCAGCACCCCAATTGGGACAGGGCGAAATTAAATCAGCGGGTGTGCTACAAGCGCTTAATTCCAACATGAAAAAAATTAACAAGAATATTTTTACTTTCATCGTTGCTCCTTAATGATTAAATACAGCTGCGTCACTTAAGCCATTCAAATCATTTTGGTTAGTCATCACATTTTCTTCAGCAATTAATGAATTCGCTTTAACGTTTTGCTCCATAATGGACGCTAACTCAATGGCAATGCGATTATTTAAATCGATCGCAGCTTTTACATTTTCTGTGTGATCAATGTAGCTTGATAATTGATGTAAGCGTTGTAATTCAGGATTAATGTTGCGATACAAATAACTGGCATTCACATAGGTGGCACGATTGGTTTGACTGGCTTCTTGATAATAATGGGATGTTTCAGGTGTACTGGTTTTTGTGAATACGCTTTCCGCAACGATGGGATTAGTTTGATCGTAGTGTTGCATTAATTGCGTGTAATATTGATTATTTAAACCTGCACTGGATTGCATGGCATTAAGCCATGTATCCGGTGACCATTCTTTCCACTGTTCATCTTGGGCAGAATTTAAAATATCTCCTAACTGATAATCTCCGGTTAGTTGTGAAAATAAACGTGTGCTCATGTCGGTAATGTCATGATGATTCGTTGTTTGAAATGTATCCATCAGCGTTTGAATGTGATCCAAATCATCACGTGACTGAGAATTCACGCCATAAATATTTTCTAGGACATTAAAAATTTCGTCAAAATTAAATGCTTGCGCAATTGAAAGCTGTACACTGAATAAAATAAAAATTAGGCATATAAATTTTTTCATCATAGACTTACCACTTTTAAAAAGTGGGGCATCCATTCTTTTGCATTTTCACCATATTGCGCACGGCATTCACGCATCCATTCAATCGAAGCGCGATTGCCCGATAAAATTGCTAAATGCTGAGATAAGCGACTCAAATCAAATTGCCCAATTGCTGAAAAATTAATTTTAGGTTGCCGATATAGGAATTGCCGTTTCTGGGAAATAGCGTGTTGAATAAAATCACACTCTTGGGGATTTAACTGAAAGCACTGTTCATAATCACGGATATCAGCGGCTGAATTAGGAAATAAAATATCGGTGGCGCGATTATCCATAATCATGGGGCGCAATGGCGAATTTACAATACTGGCGCAAGATTGGGTTAATAAGGTTAAAAATAAATTATGTTTACGCCAAGTGGGAATACCAGCCGTTAATTTATGTTGCCAATAATCATGCGCTAATAAGCGCCAGCCTTCTTCTAACCATAGTTGAGTTAAGGTGCCATCTAAATGTTGTTCAATTAAATGAAAAATAAACATCATCAGTGTGGTTACGACAGCAGTGGATTCGCGATCTAATAAATGAGTTAAATCCAAACCGATGTGTGATGACCAAATTAATTGATGTTGAGCATGATCAAATAAATACGCATAACGCCCAACAATTCCGGTATCTTCATCAGTGAGCCATTGCATTAACGTATTGCGTTTACTAAATCGCATCGAAAAAAAGGCTAATAGATATCGTAAACGGCGACGTTCAAGAGGTAGTTCAAAATTGGCTTGTACTGCGGTTAAAATTTCTTGTTCGTCTTCTGCTGTTAAATCGGCTTTAGCATCATCCACTCGCAATAGTTGTTTAAACCAATCAAATAAAAAAGTGCGGGTGACACGCGAATCGGGTAGCTGCAAAGGATTTAACGCGATAGGATTATTTGCCTCGGGTGCGATAGTAAAATAATCATAATCATTGGCACGAAAATAAATTTCATTACTGTGGTCGCGATCGCATAAAATACTGCGTCCTTGATAGTGCTGACTAAAGCTGTGAAAAGCCGCTGCTAATGCGGTTTTACCACTTCCATTGCTGCCAACAATTATTGTGTGACCAGGCGCAGGATCGTGCTTGTGCGAGGGTAAATGGAAATTAAAATGCAGTGGTGTATTCGATGGCGTTTTAATGATTGTTAGCGATTTGCCTAAATGATTGTGATCGTGAAATCCAGTAGGATAATTGTGTAACGATAACAAATCCGCCATATTATAAGACGTCATCGGAAAACGTCGGGGAATAAAATGCGCATTGCCTGGTAATTGTGACCAAAAACTCGCTTGCAAACCCAAACGTTCACGCACAGGAACCCAACCAATTAATTGATAACAATCACTCACGGCTTGCACATTGGCTTCTAATTCGTCGAGCGAATCTGCAAACACACAAACACTGTGATAATAATCGCCACTTAATGCTTGCTGACTTTTTAAATCGTTTAATAAATCATTTAATCCGATCATGAAAGATTGCGCGCCATTATCGTGACGATTTAATAAGCGTAATTGTTGTTTAACCCGTTTTACCGCTACCTCAGTTTCGATAGGAAAAAAATGATGAGTGATGATCATTTCTGCTTTGACGGTGAGTAAACTATCTAAGGCTATGCTAGAAGAAAATGTTCCGGTACTTTTAACACTGACCATGGCCGCATAACGTGTATCGTGTTCTGTATTTCCCAGCCATTGGATCGCTTGCCCGAAAAATAATCTTTTAGTGGGTAATAAACGTGCAATATGTTGTTGGGTAAACGCATACGGTTGAAATTGTCCTGCGTTTAAGGGTAATGCTAAATAGGCTAATAAATCGGAATACGTTTTATTTTCGTTATTGCCCAATAAACCTGCTTGATAGTCTTTCAAACTGACCAAGGCTTGTTGTGTAACCTGTTTTAATTGTTCTGCTTGGGCGTGTTGTAAATGATGAAATGAATTTTTCAACGTGTTTGCCGATAATTTTTTGAATAGATTAATACCTCTATTCATATTGTTTAACTGCATGCCACGATGTAAAAACGTTAAATAGTAAGTATTCTGAAAACAGTCCGTTTCATGAAAAGCATGTTGATAATCATGATGAAACTGTTTGGCGTAATCTGTTTGTGTGATTGAATTAAATTTTAATTGATCTTTACGGCGATGCAGTGTGAGTGTGGTCGCCATGTTAATGCCATTATTAATCAAGAGTTGGTGGATGCGATCGCGTTGTTCATTTAAACTGGTAATGGTTCGCGTATCATGATGAATG
The DNA here is from genome assembly GCA_026125385.1 of Legionellales bacterium. NCBI lineage: Bacteria > Pseudomonadati > Pseudomonadota > Gammaproteobacteria > Legionellales > Legionellales bacterium. Next base: position 17,630 of record JAHCLG010000010.1, on the reverse strand, counting down.
CCATGACAGGCAATTGTTGAGCCTAATGCAAAGGATTGCGTGGCAAAAATCTCAGGCGAAAATAAATGTGAATAAGGGATGCGAGTTGAAATTGGCACATCCAGCTGCAACCGCGATAAATGAGTCATGTCATAGTGTTTAGCATTTTTAATTGCATTTACGTTAGGATCAATCCGCGCCATAACTTTCGCATCTCCAAATACTATAATTTTTAAATTGCCAGCATTTCATGGCTTTTAGTAAAACTTGGCTCCAATTGGGATCTGCGCGATAGGCAAGACGAATAATGATATAAATAATTAAAGCACCAACCGTGGTAATAATCACTGCTTGCATTAAGGCCACGATCATCATCCATAATTCTAAGAGGATGACTAGTGTTTTAATGGGAACACCTGCTTTCATTGCGGTGATATGCATGCCTTGATAAATAGGAGAAATTAATAATTCTTGCTCATCCATGCTTACATTCCTAACCATTGATGAACGTTGTTATTGATGGCGAGTAAGCAACTTGCAACGCTCGCAATTAAAATTAATGTGCCCCATTTTAAACGGTGTGAAATAAACGCATCGATTAAAACGGTTGCAAATCCACCCACACTTAAGACCAATGCTACATCGCCCGTTAATAAATTTAATATCCATTGAAATGCATTATCTAAAACAGGCAATCCTGATGACGCGAATGCTAGGTTAGGAAAAAATAACCACACACGTTTGAATAAATAATGTAGTGTGTGGTTTAACGATGTTAACTGCTTTAGTATTTTATTCATTGGATGCAATCGCCTCATGTGGTCGGTTTAAGGTGAAATCACTTAAGTTCGTCGGCTGTAAGTGTTTTTGTTCACATAAGGCGACTGATTCCAATTCGGTGGTGGTAGAGTTAATAGTATGTGAAAACCATTGCACGTAACGATGAATAATGGTGGCTAATTCTTCGCAAGCTGAATAGTCATTAATTCCATAATGTTTTAGACATGTTGTAGCGAAAAAGTAACAAGGATTATGTTTTTGATGTAGAATATCGAGAGAATTCATGTGTTTTACTCCTTTAGCACTTTAGTTGCTGGACTTCTTTTAAAGCTAATTCAGCACGCTCAATTAAGAACTGAACTGTTTTATCGTGTTGGTATTTTTCATTGCTTTTCCAGGTAGAAAGTTGCCAAGTGATGCAATGCTCAATGAATTTTTTTGAGTAGGAACTGAGTGTCGCAAGGTGTGAGCCTAAGTTACTCATGATTCAATATCCTTCAGATACATTTATAACATTCGTATGTTCATGAAAATTAAATATAGGATATCGTGGATAATGATTAAAAAAACTGTGATTTTTTACAGGATGGTTGCAAGATGAAGCATATTTTATATCACAGAATTAGCTGAATATATTGAAATAATCATAGCTAAAAAATTTTCATCTTGAATTTCTATTGACAGTCGATACAATTGCTTTCGTTAACAGAGTTCATTAATGTGACAAGAGTTACGCCAAGTTCAAATAAATTTTTACAGAGTAGCTTCGATTTTATATTTTCAACATGAAAACGTAGTGTTCTAAGCGTAATGCCACACGCTTCTGCAGTTCTGCTTAATTCTCCATAGTGTAAAAGATTTGTGATTACGGTTAATTCTTTTTGAGTAAGATATTCATAATAATAGTTTTTACCAAGTTCTAAAATACTCTTGTTGACTAAGTTCGTAGTTGAACAATTTAGACTAATCATAGGCTACCTCAGATAGTTTACTGCTTAGATTTCATTAACCTTAACTTGTGTTCCACGTAAGCTTGCCCAATCAAAAGCTAATACTGCGGATTTTTCTAATAAGCGATCGTAAATTCGTGGGCTGAGATTGTGTTTTAATTGTGGTAAGGATGAATTTGTAATTACTATAGTGGGTAACATATTTTCATAACGACGATTAATAACATCGAATAAGCAATGGCGTTCAAAATCGGTTAAAGCAATTTCTCCTGCACAACCTACGTCAATTTCGTCAATAATTAGTAATTGATAACGTGCGTGAGTGTCAATAATCTGTTGTTCAGAGAATGGTATTTGACGGCGATAGGTTGATTTGATAGCCCGAAAAAATGCAGCGGCAGTGGTGAATTTTACAGTATATCCTTTTTCAATTAGTTCATTACATAACCCGCATGCCGCATGTGTTTTTCCCGAGCCAACGTTACCTTGTAAAATTAATCCGGCACCATTTTCAAAGCAAGATTTAAAATTATTACTATACGTTTTCAATAAACGATAAATTTTAGTTTGGTTTGCTGAATTTTGAGTTGTAAGATTTAAATTTGCTTGCTGAAAGCGCTTCGGTACATCTGCTATAATCCGATTATTTTCAAGTTGAATATTTCTTAATTCTTGACGATAAGCATCATCATCTGCACGTAGGATAGAAGTTATTGATGCCTGTCGTTGTTCTTTAGGTAAATAATCACGAATCATTTTCATCTAGCCACTCCACACGTGATAAATCGGTTGTGTATTCTTGAGGTGAAGCAAGAGGCCGTGATGTTTTTGATTTAGCAGTAATACGCTCACGACCTTGCTTCAATTGTTGTGACACGATTTTTGTCACATAGGGCAAGCCATACCCATTCTTTTGATAGTGCTCAGCTTTATGGATTGCTTGAACAAAATCATTTTCCGTTGCACCTTGCTGAATTAATTCAAGAATACTGGCTTGATTGCTAAGTTGATCAGGAGGAATCTTACTCTTTTTTAATTGAGCTAAAATTTTTTGTAATGGCAACTCATCATCATCTTTGTGATCTGGGTTAGTAATCTTTGGTATAGCTGTAGCAAATTTGCATGAAGGTGATGCAGAATTGGCTCCTCGATCTTGCAAATTTGCTGGCTCGATGGTGTTTATTTCATTCTTCGTAGTATCATTTCTGCTGACTCGATTTTTTAGCCATTCATTACAAAGAGTTACATTGAAAATATAATAAGTTGTACGATCAAATTTGTATTTCGGATTGGGATTTTGTGTAACAGAAATAATTTTTTTATCGATTAAATATTTTAAACTTTTACGAATACTGTTAATACTGAAAAAACCCAATAAACGTTCTTGTAATTCTTCTAACGTGTGAAATTGAATGACAGTTTCATCTTGAGTACGCTTATCGCCATGTTGTTCGGCAATATCATTGGTTTTGCGATTTTTGTGAATGATTTCTAATTTGACTTCGTGAAAGTAATTAAAAAAAGAAAGTAAACAAGCAGCGCAAGAATCATTGTCACAAAACTCTACCATCCATCGCCGCACAACCAACATGGGTTCGTTTGCAGGATGATTAAGGATGGATGATTTCATAACACTCCCTTGAGTTAGCTGATTAAGTAAGTGATATTTCTTACTTTTAAGTCAAATTTGCTATTTACTATGATATAGTGGTCACTTGATGTGAAGATCGTTCGAGACGATAATACAAGCAGGTTAAGATTATTTCATTCACATCAAGTGATTAAAATCTATATTAATTCACCTAAAGTGAATAGTCAACAATTTTTTTGGGCGAGCTATGACTGAACTAAATCGACACCATGAACAGAAAATGGAACACTTGAAAGAAAAAATAGGCCAGCGTATTGCTCAGCTACGCGAAGCACGCTCGCTGACGCAAAAGGAAGTGATCAGTAAATTAGGTAAGGCGCATACTTCGATTATCAGTAATTGGGAAGCGGGTACGCGTTTGCCTGAGTTTTCAAGTTTGGTAGCACTAGCCGATATTTTTGAAGTGAATTTATCTTATTTACTTTGCCAAGATGATGTCATGGAACCCCAAACAAAAGTCAATTTAATCAAAAAAATTGCGCCTGTTGTAAAATTGCATGAGTTAAATGAAATTGGTTTTGAATCTCCGCAAAAATTACAGCGTGAAATCTCACGTCTTGGACGTTTTCCAGTTTTTCCGTTAGAGCAATCATTGAGTGATAAAACCAGTGATACTGTCTTTGCTATTATGATTGAAGATGAAAGTATGGTGCCTTCAAATAAGCCAGAGAGAATTACGTTTATTCCTGGTGATATTGTGTTAATTGATCCCACGTTTGAATTATCCCCTGGTGTGTTTGTATTGGCCTATGCAAAAGCCACGCGCGAATTTTATTTTCGCAAATACCGTCAAGTGAAAGCGAATAACAAACAACATTTTGAATTGATCGCTTTTAATGATGACTGGCCTGCTTTGGATAATCAGGAGGATGAGATTGTGATTGTGGGTGGATTTGTGGGGTTGGTTTTTCGGGGTTAAAGCTTTAATTTTAATTCAAAATAATTGAAAATTATATGAAAAATAATAAATTTTTATTATGCTCTCTTTGTTTCAATGATCATGGTCTAAAAATTGAGGCTGGGAAAATTGGAATTCAAAATAAATTGGAATGTTCTCATTGCAAAAAAAAAGAAGGGGTAAAATTAACTCTTAATCAAATAAAAAAGCTTGCATATCTTTTCTATGTGAGGGGAAGTGTTGGCTATTCTGCTACAGATACTCCTATTATACAAATGAACAATTTACAAAAGTTTTCTTGTGAGCTAGGGATAGATAAAAATCAAGAAGAAGACGCGCGTTTGATTGAGGAGAAAATAAAGATGAAATTTTTTCCTTATGCCCCCACCTTATGGATGGTCGGAGAAAATGATAAACTGAATAAGCTTAAAGAAGCTAAATCTAGAATAAAAATTTTTGATGAAATTTTTGATAAGTATCAAACCCATGAATTATTGAAAGAAGATCTTTTCTATCGAATAAGAAAAAACCCTAATGTACCCAATAAAAGTAATGAATACGATACACCACCACTTGATATTAAAAAGAGGCAATATTATCGATTTGATTCAAAAGATTTGCCAGTCATGTATGGGTCGCCCAGCTTGCATGTATGTATTCATGAATGTCGAGTTACTATTGAAGATGAATTATATGTCGCAGTATTACAACCAACACAAAGCTTGAGAATATTAAATTTGACAAAAATTATAGATGAAGGAACTCAATATGAATCTTTGGATATGGCCATGACTTTATTGTTTTTACATGCTGGAAAGGAATATTATAGAATCCTTAGAAAAATTGCTATCGAGGCTTACAAAAGGAATTTTCATGGAATCTTGTACAGTTCGTACTACACATCAAAGCATACTGGAAATAATAGATTAACGAGTATAAGTGGATTACCTTTATTTATATTTCCTGAAGGTAAACATATTCATGAGCAAGCACAAATTCCAAACTATGCCTTATTTGGTAGGCCAATTCAGGAAGGTCTTATCAAAGTAAATAGTATTAATAGATTATATTTGCAACAAATTGAGTATAATACAATATTAGGTCCAGTTTTCTCTGAAAAATGTCGTGAGAGTTAAAAAATTAAATTCAGAAGCGTCTAATCGTTTGACAGAAAATATATTTAAAATTAGAAAAAATCTTGTTATAAAAACCCAAGAAAAATATTTATATAGAGCAATTGAATATGCTGTTTCTTTCTATTGCATAATTTAAAACCTGCTATATCCAAATTTTCATACTCACTAGACTCAATCCCACACAACTCCAAAACAAACTCTAAATCCCACTTTTTAATTGCAATAATTTCATCGATTAGCTTTTTATACGAATCTGGCATATAAATCATATTGAATCCCTGAATGAGTTAACGTCCCAATTGTCACAGTGCTGCAAGGATAATTTAGAACATCATTGTTTAATATCCTAGCGATATTAGTGTCTTAGTAAATTGGGTTGACAATAACATTGAGTTTTGTTAGTGGGGAAAGCTAATTTATTAATTCATGCGTATTGTTGGAATGAATATAATGAGTGATGTAAAAATACAGTAAAACGATCGTATCAAGATCACTTTGATTGATATGATATTGATTAAGCCAGCGTTGTAACGATTTTTCATCGCCTAAATTCTTTTCTTGAAAGAGTTTTGTTCGATAAAATGCTAAACCCTGCTGGCTTAAAATAATGTTTTTAGCAATACAGATTGCATCAATGCGCGATACCATATTAGCAAGCTGAATCTTATCGTCGGTTGTAATAGTATTTTCAACCAGCGCGTTAATATACTGCAAGTAATCATTTTTTGCGACCGTACTAGTAGCGTAGGATTGATTGAGTGTATTTTCTAAAGAATTGATGTATTCCGAAACGGTTTTATTTTCTACGCTGGCACGTAACTTTTGAAGAAAAACCGTATTCATCAATTGAAAAGTGGGAAGCACTTTTTGAGAATCATGTCGTTGAATTGTCATCAGTAACTCTTTAGCATCTAATGCTTTTTGATCGATGTAATGTTCAAATAATAAATCGAGTTTATTGCCTACTAGCGAACGATAGTTGGATACTAAGAGTTTCTGGGTCAACTCTGCCCGAGTTCTTTTGCTGAAATGAATGGTATTAGCAAGCTCAAAAATAGCTTGAAGCTGCTCTTCGGAAACCAAATTTTCCGTTAATAAAAAATTTAAGCTGGCTCTAATATTAACCAGAGGAATGGTTAAGGATTGATAAGATTTCAGATCATGTAATAAAGCGACTTCATCATCACCTTCAATAACATTATTTTGGTACCACTGATAAATTTTTCCTATGCCTTGCATGCCAAATTCAGATAATTCAGCAGCACGCAAAGCGCCCATGCTTGCAGCACCGTAAACACGAATCTTGTGTGATAAAGCCAATAAAATTTCTTTATGCCAAACACTGACTTGTTGATAAAAAAGGCCATCAATAATCGCTATGCAATCTGGAGAGTCTTGATGTAAACATTCAATAATATCACCGCATTCAATCGGTGGTTTATAAATTGCAGTGGGTAAAATCGCTTGAGCTGATTGCATGGTGAGTGATGGTCCAAGAAACACGACAATTTTCATAGGATTAATTCCGCTGACTGACATGTTTTAAACCAGGAATTAGTGCCTTGGTAACCGAAATATTATAATGATGTTGTGTTAAATCACATAAAATGACTTGCTCGTAACCGTGTTTTTGAATTTTAGTTATTAATTCATGGTTCACCTCAGCAAATGATGCTAATGAACATGGTGGTGATGACTGAGTAAAAGGAATAGCATTTTTTTCTAAAGAAATAGGAGTGTTGGGTAAATTAAAATAGGTTTCGTTTAAATCGTCCCTTGCCCCGCTGATTACCGTGAGCCTAGATTGTGCTGCTTCAGTGATGGCGCGTATCATGGCAATTTCATCGTCAATATGCGCACCTTTACCTGCAAATACGCGTTTATCATGGTGATCATTTTTATATAAACAAGCAACATAAGCAGGTAATCCAAATTCGTTTGGCATTAAGAAAATATCCAGCATGAAACCTTGGGTTTGTATATTAGCAATTAAGGATGTAACTATAGAATAGGGTATTGAAGAGAGATTAAGGATATTTCTCTCGTGCGCTTGTAGCCAATAATAATAACTATGACGTTCAACAAGTTCGCAAATAGCATGAAAAATAGCTTCATCCTGAGTGTTTCCGGCAGCTAAGCCATTTGAGCTAGCGTTAAATTTTAATGATAAATGATTTGCTTGAGTTGAATCGAGTGAAATAGCTGACTTGGGAATGTAGATAAATTTTTTAGTGATTGCTTCAATTGCAGGTATCCAAATTAATTCTTCATATAATAAATGCGAAGTATCAAATAATTCATTAGCGATCAGTGTTGGATTTAATAAGTGATAATTTGGTTTGAGTTGTTTAAAGCTTCCAACAATTGCGGGAAGTTGAATATTTTCCGCATGCCAGCGTTCGATTGATTCCATCAGTGCTGAAATTTTTGCTAATTCTTTGGTTAAACCTTTTCCTTGCGATACTGAAAGACCTTTTGCATTAGGGCGCATGGCAATATAAGTGGGAATGCCTAAAACATCTAAATGAGTTATATCAGCGACACGAGTGATGCCAAAATTTTTTAGATACAGATAAACTTTTTGCAGCGTTTCTTGTGGTGTATTATCGCGAAAGGTACCGGATAAATAGTGCATTATTTATTTTCTGTATTAGACAACTCTTCATAGTAGGGTGGAATGATATTGAAGCTATTTTTGTTTTCAATGCACAAAAATTCTTCATCAAAACAAAATAACTGAGGAATATCAGAAGGATTTTTCTGATTGCTAGCTGAAAATTGAGAGAAGTGATTAACGTTTTTCATGATCCACCTTTAGTTATTGGCTTATTATACCATTGTTTTTTTCATTTGCTAATGAGTTAACTGATCCATAGGATGACGTAAATGGTCTGGCTCCAAAGTGTACAATATAACTGATTAGAGCAATCAAAAATAAACAAACGCCTAATTGATTTAAGTTAAATGACACACGGCTAATAATACATGAGGCTAATATAGCTACGATTAGATTTTTAGAAAAACCCAGATAACCTGATAAACACGCATTAATTGAATAGTTTTTATTGCTCAGTAGTTTCACATTCGTTGCTTTATTAATAAAACTGGTGGCAATCTGATAAAACATAATAGCTACCGTAAAATGGTAAAATGTGAGCTGATTTATTTTAGCTAAATAAAATACCACACAGGAAACGATTAGTGAAAGACTCAAACCATAAGTAATCAATTTAGAAGAAGTTATATTAAAAAATTTTGTGATGAAATAGGTTATTACTGAACCAATAAAAAAACCACAACCCACATACAACATGGTTGTTGCATAGGCCAAAACTGACCAATGTTTCTGATTATACATGACATCGGGCGCCACAGTAATAAATAAAATAAACCCTAAATATTGGAGAGTTAGTGGCAAGAGATATTCTAGTGTATTTTTGGATAATATAAAGTTTTGAAATGTTGGTAGTATGAGTTTGCTAGTTTCAAGGGTATACATTTGGGTTAAATAAATTGAATTTAAGATAAGTGCGACAACGCCCGTGATTACCATTAAATAAAATACCGCATGCCAATTGTAAAAATGGGTGATGACACCTGCCAAGTAATAATCAGGTAAAATAATTAAGGACATTAAAATAGAGATTAAACTAAACCGTTCGATTTTTCTACGTTCGTTTTGCTGATTTGCACCGATAATTGCCCGATAAGAAACAACGCCTAGTGCGGCAGTAATTGCTTGCACGATTCTAGCGCCATAAAACAAATAAATATTATGAGCGCTTACTGCTAGAATGCTGGAAACACTATAAAAAAATAAGCTGTATAAAGTAACTTGTCTAATGCCAAACTTAAAAGATAGACGGCCAAACCAAAGTTGAATAACAGCACTGATGGCTAAGAAGATAATTAAGGTGTGCTGAACAATGACCATGGGCACAGCAAAATCATTACTAATGTTTTGAAAACACGGGGTATACATGCGAGTGGTAAGTGGTACAAGACTTAATAAACAAGCAAGGCCTAAATAATATCCTATACTCTTAAGCTTCATTTCCCATAACATAAACAAATAACTCCCTAAGCAATGTGCTCGATCATAACACAGCCGTTAAAGAATGGGCTAGATTCGGCAGGCAACAAATTAGTGGAATTATGGGGATATTCCATCAGCCGTAAATCTTTGGTAAAGGCAAAATTGCTACTTTTTAAGCCATAAATTTTCATTTCTTCAGAAGTAATAAAATAATATTGAATCCGCGCGGGTAGTGTTTCTAAAAGTGTGCCTTGTACTAAAAGTTGTTGATTTACAATAGCTTCAAAGAATAATTCCAGTACGTCTTTTAATGCCCTCATATCATCTTTTATGCTATTGGTAGAGCGCCGAAAGGGTGAAACTGTGCTTAAAGGGATTTGGGTGCTTAAATAAATAATATCATTACGGGTTAAATCTAATTTCTTGGTACGCATCATAGTCGGGTAATGTTTGGTGCGGTAATCTTGGATTAAGATATTTTGAATGAGTTTATTAGGGGCAAGCGGTGTATCGTGAATGAGTGGAGAAAATCCCACGTCTTGGCCTAGTGACGCGATAATAATATTTTTAGCAAGTTCAAATATATTGTGTGAGACATCAATACCTTTATTTAACGCCATTAAGATAAAACGATTAAAGGTGGTATCAAAAGGTTTAATATTGCGAAAAAACACTGAGGCGCGTTGCCATTGTTGTTTTAAATAAGAAAAAAACGGATTAAATTGACGGTCATGCATGGATTTGTACCAGGCTTGTGAGAAAAATAAAAACTCACAATGCCACTTTACTTCAATGCTATTTGAATCATGCAGCTGTTTAAAAAAATAAAATTGATCCATAAAGTTATCAGTGGATTTTAGCTTTACCAAATATTTTTTTTCAATGTATTTTCGGCGATTATTATTTCCTAAGCTTGCTAAACACAAATAAGAACGTGGGCCTGATGTCATATTAAATGATTGATGAAAATTAAATAAATCAGTTTCTTCAAAGATGGTGCGCTTTGCCGTTGTTGAGCCAGGTGTGAGTAATTTTAAGGGATAAATATTGCCAGGTACTTCATGATAACTTTCAGCCGATCCCGCTAAACAAATACCTAAGGGTATGGAGGCCCAAGGGCCTTTAAGTAAATTTTGTAAATTTTCGTTTTGCCTGTCAAAGCTCAGGACATTTGCACTGCTATTCGCAATATGAAAAAGTCCATTTTTGATGATGGGTTCCCCGAAAGGATAACGTGCTTTAATAAATACATGGTGATCAGTGAGTGGTAAATCATCAAGAATTTGTGTCATGTTTGGAGAAATTTGTAACAACTGATCACGAATATCCAAATAATTGACAACTTCAGATGAACATATTGAGGGATCGTATTTCATATACATTCACCTATTAATTGGGACCGTCTTTTTGTTGCTTTGACTGAAAATACTTTATGGGTTAAAAAAGTGATAAATAAACCTTGCAAGCAGGCGGTAGCAAACATGGATATAGCATGTAGGGAGACAAAAAAGTCAATATTGGTAGAGTAAGTTTTAATTTTGTGTTCCATTCGCTATAGTTCCCTTAATTTATGTAAGATCTTTCTTTTAAACAGTTTTGTTAGTAACCCTTATAAAAAAACCATTCGTTGTTGAACGACTGGGGTGGATATTAAAAAACGTATTGGTGATATTCGGATTAAGATCCAGAGTAAGTTAGTATATCGAACTAGTGATTTATGCACAAACTTTACCAATAAAAAACTTCCATATTCACTTAAAGTGAAGTATTATTAATTTAATTTCTTTATGTGAAGTGTTGATTATTAGGACATTAGGGGTAAATGATGTTTCTATCCAAATCCGAATTGCAAGAACTTACAGGATATAAATATTGTAAAAAGCAGATCGAATGGCTGAGGTTACGTGGTTATAAACATGAAATTGGCGCAGATGGAAAGCCAAAAGTATTAACAGCTTATGTGACAGAAATATTAGGAGTTAGCAATACTCGTAATGAACCCTATCGGAAACGTAGCATACCTGATTTTGATGCGTTATTAAATTAACCGGGTTTATTTTATGCCAAGAAAACGTTTAATGGATAAACATTTACCGGAAAGGGTCTATCGAAAAAGTGGTTCTTATTATTATGTTAGTAAAGAAAACAAATGGATAAAGTTAGGTAGTACATTACCAGATGCTATGATGGCGTGGGCAGATTTAATTGAGCAACCACTTGAATACTCCACAATGAATAATTTATTTGATCGTTATATGTTGGAAGTTGCACCATCAAAATCACCGAAAAGTTACCAAGATAATATAAAACAAATTCAAAATTTGAGAAAAGCATTTGGTCATATGAGCCCTTCTGATATTACCCCAGTGTATATATACAAGTATCTTGATGTGCGTGGAAAAATAGCCCCAGTTGCAGCAAATAGAGAAAAATCGCTGTTATCACACATTTTTACAATGAGTATTCGCTGGGGTGCCGCCAAAGATAATCCATGTTCACTAGTTAAAAATTTATCCGAAAAGCGTAGGAAACGTTATGTTACTGACGAAGAAATAAATGGAATAAAAAAATGCGCATCGGCTATGATGGGTTGTGTCATTGACTTTGCTTATCTTACAGGACTACGACAACAAGATATTCGATTACTTGAAAAACAAAATTTAAAAGAAGAAGGAATTCTTGTTACCATTAAAAAAGTTGCTAATACGACAGGCCAACGTATTTTGATTGAATGGAATACTGTTTTGAAAAAAGTAATTGAGACAGCGTTAAGTTTGCCTGAAACTAAATTAAGTAAATTTGTTTTTCCAAATTCTAAAGGGAAGTCTTATACAGATTCCGGTTTTCAAACAATGTGGCATAAGCTGATGCGAAATGCATTAGCTACTGGCTATATAAGTGAAACATTTCATTTTCATGATATTCGTCGGAAAACGGCAACCGATTTAGAAGCAACGCTGGGTAGAGAAGAGGCAAGACGACTTTTAGGGCATAATAGCCAAACTACTACCGCTATTTATATATCTGGTATATCAAAAGTAGTAGGATTAACTAACTTGCCTACAGTCGCGCAGGATGAATAATATTAGAAAATATTGTTTATATTAGAATGTAAGGTTAGTAGATGAGATGGAGAATTAGTTTAACTTTTTGATTTAAAAGTGTTTTTTGGTGCTGGCGCACGGACTCGAACCGCGGACCGGCTGATTACAAATCAGCTGCTCTACCAACTGAGCTACGCCAGCATTGCTTGAGAGAGGGGCATTCTATCTTATTTCTTAGCTTGCCCGCAACAGGATTAAGAAAAATATCTCTCAGCATAATGGCGAATTGCCAAAATACCCTAGCGAGAATTATTGTCCTGTTCGAGATCGCTCATCACCGCTAAACCTTGCAAGGTCATGAAGGGTTGCAAGCAAACAGTGGGATCAACGTAGGGCAAAAGGCCTTTGGCGTTACCACCCGTGAGATAAATTCCTGTTTCTTTACCGTAGGTCTGTTGGATCTGCGAAATGGCTTGATTCACAAAACCAATACACATGTATTGCACGCCGGCTTGAATACACTCTGGCGTTGAGCGACCAAGTTTTGCAAATAAATCGCTACAATCAAGTTGATAGTGTTCGGTGTAAGGTAATAATTGATTCATCGTATGTTGTAAAATGCCAAAACCAGGGGCAATCAATCCGCCTTCGTGTTGATTATTTTTATTTAATACATCTACAGTTAATGCCGTGCCAGCAGAAATAATCGCGACACAATGCTCGGGATGAAAAAATCGTGCGGCAACTAAATTTAATAAACGATCAATTCCTAATTGTTCTGCGTTTTCATAGGCATTGATAATATTACCGAATTTTTTTTTGCTTTTAATAAAATGAACAGGTAAACCCCAGGTTTGTTGTGCCCAAGCGGTTAAACGATCCATCACTAAGGTGCCGGCGACATTCGCTGCTACAATCGATTGTGGGGTTGGAATATTTTTCCATAAGGTATTAAATAAATGATCGAGGCTATAATCTTGATGATGTTGAGGTTCACCATAATGCAATTGACCCTCTTTATACTGCGCCCATTTTATTCGAGTATTACCAATATCAATGAGAAGTTTCATAAATAGGTCTCACGCTAACTTCACCGCTGAACAGAGTGTGAAGTGTTTCAGGAGTTTGCAATAATAAATTGCCATGCTGATCAATTCCTTGGCCTTTGCCTTGTAATGTTTTCGCGGGTGTTTGCACGATAATTTCTTTGCCATAAGTCAGATCGAGTTTTTGCCATTCGGGGATATAAGCCGATAAACCCCATTCACAAAATTGTGGCAAAATAGTGAAAAGTTCTTCTAATAATAATGCGGTTAATACATTGCGTTGTGGCATTTTATTTAAAATGGTGGTGGTATCAATCCAGGGTTGATCAATTTTTTTGCCGACAGCTGCAGGCATTGCAGTATTAATTCCTATTCCAATAATCACGCGACATCGCCCCGCTAGATCACCCGCAATTTCTACTAAAATACCTCCAAGCTTTGCTCCTTGATACACAATATCATTCGGCCATTTTAATTTAAGTCCTGGAATGCCATAACGTTGCAATGCTTTAATCACGGCAATTCCCGTGACTAAACTTAAGCCCGATAAACGACCAGGACCATCGTTTACTAACCATAATAACGATAAATAAATATTCGTGGCATAGGGGGATGCCCAACTGCGACCTTGTCGACCACGTCCGGCAAATTGTTGCTCTGCCAAACACACGTGGCCATTTTCCGCGTGATCGTAGTTTAATAAATAACGATTGGTGGAATCGATGGCTTCAAAAATATCAAGGCGTGGAATTAATTTATAAACCGTGGGATTGAGATGACGGCGAATGTGTTCGGCATCTAATAAATCAAGTCCCCCTGGAATGCGATATCCTCGCCCACGCACCGTATGAAGTTCAAATCCCATTTCATCTTCACAGGCTTTGAGCGTTTTCCAGATAGCACTGCGGCTCATTTGCAACCGTTGTCCTATTTCTTCTCCCGAATGGAAATTTCCATCTGCTAAAATTGCTAAAATCCGTTGTAATTGTTTCATTCGCTAGAGGTCAACATTAAAGAAGTGCCAATCATAAACTAAAATATTGGCTTTGACTACTTTTGCCATTTTTTTGATATACTTAAAAAAGTAAGAAAAACCAAGAGTAACTGGGGTTTTATGAAGACATTCTTATCCATTATCGTATTCAGTTTTTATTGCATGATGCTAACGAGCTATGCGAATTCTGCTACCGCCCAATTAGATCAAAGCGCGCAAAGAATGAGTGATTCTTTATTAAAAAATAATCCTTATGCTCAAATTACCTTGCCAAAAGAATTGGTAAGCTTGGCGCAAGCCCAATGCGAGTGTGCTAAGAATCATCCTGAGCTTATCCAGCAATTGAATAAAATCCCCGCGGACAGTTGTCTTCTGACACTTCCCAACAAAATTTATGTAATAGTAGAAAAATTAGCTAAAAATCAAACACATCCCGAAAAATATCGTCAAGCCTTATTGGCCAAAATGATTTTGGCCTCAAAACAGTGTGATATTAAATAATCCAGGAGTTTCGCACTTGTGCGAAACTCCTGTAATCGTTTGATTCTCAAAATAAAATTCACATAGGTTAGCAGAAAACTTCCTACACACTAGGATTGAATAAAAAGAAAGCGATCCAGCCTGTTTTTATACTTAAATTGTCTATACTTATAGTGGATCCGTGGCACTTTTATGCTGTGTGGGTAAGTATGGCGATGTCGCAATTATTAACCATCAATAATCAAGCTATTGAAATTGACCAAAACAAAAAGTTAGAAATTACTAGCGGTAGCTCTATTGTTTTGCCTGAAGGGGCAAGCGTGAGTCATATTTTGCGCGCTGGCAATGATTTAATGATTAGGATGAACAGTGATTATTACGTAACAATTAAAAATGCTTTTATTACCCCGGAAATTAATATCACTATCCACAATGAAAAATATTCTACTCATCAATTAAATGAACTTTTAGATTTTAGTTTTACCGGAAAATTCAATTCAGAGCAACTCCAAACGTTTCATGCGGCAGCAGAAAGTGAAATCGATTTTTTTCAACCGATAAAAATAGATACTTCAGCCAATCGCTATTCGACTAATTTTGGCGATTTAATTTTAATTAATCAAACCTCGAGTCATACTAATCGTGTGACGATTAAAAATTATTTTACACGACTTCAAAGTTATACCGATCAAAAAGAAGAGCAGGAATATTTTAACGATAAGTTTGCGGAAAAAATTAAAGTCCAAGATGAGAGCAGTCAAAGCGAAAAAAATGCAGAGAGCTCAAACTCCTCGATGCAAAATAGCTTAGTAACAGACAATGAAAATTTTATATTTAACCAAAACACACCCGCGAAAAAAAGTTTAGCAGAAAACGTGATTATCGAACCAGAAGATAAGGAACAGAGTTTTGATAAATTAAACACAGCAGAGAGTAGCACACTCAAATCCACAGCTCCTGCTGCAATCGATATCCAAACCATCTTAAATAATAATTCACCACTTCCACCAGCAACGCCAGTAAATCCCTTTCAAGTCACTAATCTTACCTTATCGCAAGATTCATTTGCTGAAAACTTAGCTGCAGGCACTCGCGTTGCCAATTTAGGATTTAGTGGCACGGCAGGCAGTGGAATAACCTATTCGTTAGTTAATGGAATAGGCGCTACTCATAATAATGATTTTACAATAGTGGGTAATGAATTAAGAACCAAAGTTGCATTTGATTATGAAAGCTTAAATAATTTAAGTATTCGTGTAAAGTTAACCAATAGTAATGGTCAAAGTTATGAAAAAGCATTAGGGTTAAGTGTTACTAATGTAAATGAAGCGGCAACCTCGATTACTTTAGATCATAATCAAATTAATGAAAATAGCGCAATAGGCACAGTGGTTGGACGGTTTAGTAATAACGATCCGGATTCTGCCAATACCTTTTCTTATAGCTTAGTACACGGTGCAGGCTCCACTGATAATAACGCATTTCAAATTGTCGGTAATGAACTTAGAAGCCATAGTCCTTTAAATTATGAAGTAAAAAATAATTACAGTATTCGAGTTTTAGTAAGTGATGGATTAGGTGGAAATTATGAACAAATAATCACGGTGCACGTCAATGATGTAAATGAAGCAATGACTGATATAAATTTATCAGCCAATCATCTCAATGAGAATAATAATAGTGGAAATGTCATTGGAATTTTTTCTAATAATGATCCCGATACGTCTGATACGTTTGTTTATAGTTTAGTAGCAGGTGCGGGTGCTACCGATAATAGTGCATTTCAAATTGTCGGTAATCAATTACGTAGCAATCAGTCATTTAATTATGAAGCGAAAAATAGTTACAGTATTCGCGTGCAAGTGAATGATAATGATGGACATAGTTACCAAAAAATAATGACGATTCATATTAATGATGTGAATGAAGCCGCCACCGATCTTGCATTAAGTCATGATGCAATAGCTGAAAATGCCAGCATCGGAAGTACGATAGGAACATTTTCTAATAATGATCCGGATAGTGGGAATACCTTTATTTATACGCTTGTAGCAGGCGCCGGTGGAGCCGATAATGCATCATTTTCTATTGTGAATAATCAGTTAGTGACAAATGCCAATTATGATTATGGTGTGAAAAATAGTTATAGTATTCGTGTTGAAGTGGATGATCAGCTTGGTGGAAAATATCAAGAAATTTTTACTATCCATATAACGGATGAGAATTCGGCACCGATACTCGATAATTCAGACGATTTAATTCTATCTACGATTAATGAAAATCAAACGAGTAATACGGGGAATTTAATTTCAGACATATTAAGTTCCGATGGTGGCAATCCTATTTCAGATACCGATATCGGCGATCTTGAAGGTATTGCGATTTATAATTTAAATTCGAGTAATGGCACTTGGGAATATTCAACCGATAATGGATCGAACTGGAATGCGGTGGGTGCGGTTGATGCCAATAACGCGTTATTATTACGCGCGACGGATAAAATTCGTTTTATTCCAGACGGCGAAAATTCCGATACGGCAAATTTCAATTTTTACGCATGGGATCAAACATCGGGAACGGCTGGAAATAAAGTTGATGTGACCACCCGCGGAACAACAACGGCATTTAGCACGGCG